>NZ_JBFUMG010000356.1:0-4763 GCF_054049495.1 Phyllobacterium sp. P5_D12
AGCCCGTACGGCTCGGTCCTAATACGGTGGCTTGGAACGCGAAATGCGTCTTTGAGTGGGAAGCCAAACAGCAGGGTCTCCAGMAATGAGTGGCCCGCGGTTTTCAATAATCCCCGCCGGAGCTGTGCTGGATCGACGCCTGAAGGGGCGCGATCTGCAGGTTCTCTGCGTGTTCGGCCGCCACACTGACAAACAGGGTTGGTGCCGACGTTCGCAGGTGGCGATGGCAAGAGAGATGGATTGTGCCCGCTCGACCGTTCAGGCCTCGATCAATCGACTTGTCGCGGCAGGTTGGTTGGACAAGAAGGTCCTTTCGGCCCCGCATGAGCCTGGTCGGCGCGACAGCGCACACGACTATCGCGTCATCATTGATGTATTTGATGACGCGTCTGATCCAGGGCCCACCCCTGCCGAAGGATCGGCACCCCTGCCGCTTCTGGATCGGCACCCCCCTGCCGCCCATCAATCGGCACCTATTAACGCCCCCTGTTTAACAGTCCCCGTAGTAACGAAGACATTTGAGCGGTTCTGGGGCGAATATCCTCACAAGGTCGGAAAACGCGAAGCCGAGAAAGCATTCGCCAATGCGATCAAACGTGCTCCGATCGAGGATATTATCGTTGGGCTACGCCAATACGCAGCAAAAACTGACGATCGTCCCTGGTGCAACCCGTCCACCTTCTTGAACCAAGACCGCTGGTGTGACGCGCCGGCCGCGCCGGTCAGCCGCATTTCGTCCCCCAAGAAAATGACCCAAGGCAACATCTGGATTGATGAAGCCAGAGAGCGAGGACTGATCCCCCATGAACATGCTGGTCAAACAATCGACATATCAACAACTCGCTTCAGAGGATGAGCAGGTGGCAGCACTAGTGTTGCTGAACGCCTTGCCATCACGCGAAGCAGACGCGACCAGCAATAAGGCCGCGTACTTTATCGCGCTTGAAAGCGTCGAGTTATATGGACTGCAACGCGCTACAGCAGACTTTCTCAAAGGCAAAGTGGGCCGCGGCTTCTTTCCAAGTCCAGCAGAACTACGCATGCAGTGTGAGGCGGTGATGCAGCCGATCCGCGACACGCACCGCAAGGTGCAGGAGCAGGCGAGGCAAAATTTGGAAGCGCGTGAGTTCGCTGCCATCAAGCACTCTCCCGCCGCCAAAGCCCGTGTTGCAGCCATTTACCAACGCTTTTGCGATGGGAACCATCGGGAAGGCAAAAGCGAGGCCCAAGAGCTCGCAGAGATCCGCGCCAAGTATGACCCGTCAATGTTAGCGGCAGTACCGGATGCGCCAGTGTCGCTCGGCGGTCTTCGTCAGCTAGGAGGCAAACCCAAGCCTTAGTCAGCCCCCTAGGATTGTAAGCGCAGAAGGAGGCCAGGTGATGTGGAAATAACGTGCGAGTGGTTTCACAAGGGGCTGATCTGGGCGGGGATCGGACAACGAAACCTGCACTACCATGAAAAAACTGCCTCAATGATACAAATTCAAAAACTGGAGACATCCAATGGAGCATGTCCAAGGACTGCAAAACAAAGAGACCCATTCGGCTGCATGCGAGTGGGCCGGCCGATTGGCGAAATCGGTCACAACGCAAGCGGCAATGTACGAACTGACAGGACAGGAGATAGACCTGTGGATTCAGCAGGCGCTAGCAATTGCCAAGGAGTGGATGGAACGCGTCGAAGCAAGTGATCCAGCAATTGATAGCATTGATGACGTTATGAAATTCCTCGAATGCGAGCTCTTCAGAGAAGTGTCGCGTCTGGTGCTTTTGATTCACCCGGAGGGCGGAACAGCGTGAAGATAAGCAAGTGATCAGTTCGGACAAGAAACCGTAGAGCCCAAATCCGCTGATGAGATTCCAATAGTCGGCAGAAAAACAGGAGCAAGAATGGACGTGGACACAATGAAGAAGAAACAACAAATCTTGAGCCCGTTGATGTCTCGTTTTGTCAGCGAATATCTCATCGATCTTAATGCAAAACAGGCTGCTATTCGGGCTGGATATAGCGAGAAGACCGCGCAGCAGCAGGCCTCCCGCCTGTTGTTAAATGTTGTTGTTGCAGACGAAATTGCCAAGAAAAATAAGAGCCGGCTCGACAAGTTGGAATACGACGCCGAACAACTTTTGCGCGAGCTGCTGGAGGAGAACAACGCGAACCTCAAGCAGATTTACAACATGGATGGTTCTATCAAACCAATTCATGAGTGGCCCGACGTGTTCTGCACTGGATTGGTAACTCAGATCGACACCGAGTTAATCTACAGCGGCACGGGCAAAGACCGCGTGCTCGTTGGCAGAGTCCAGAGTGTGAAATTTAATTTCGAGCGCTTGAAGCGACAACAGTTGATCGGGCGGCATACCAACGTGCAGGCCTTCAAAGAAAAGGTTGTAATAGAAACTACTGATCCTCTCCAGGAATTGATGCGGCAGATCAGCGGCAACAGCATCCGACCAGTTGAGAATTAATCACGAAAAGTTGCGGGATTGGTGTCCCTTCAGCGTCCAACGATTCTGCCACAATTCGCGAGCTTGCATAGAATGGGGCGAAAGGTGCTCCTCAATTTTAGGAACATCTTCACCATTCCGCGGCGAGACAAGTTAATGAATAGGTTTAGATTATTGCGAGCATCGTCTCAGGTACGACGCCGGTCCTCATCATCCTCCGGCACTGCTCATCGATCGCTTGCATCTCTGCGTCAAGCGATAATTCAGCCACCATACGCCGTGCCTGATACTCATCCTGTTTGTCGAGATCGTCTTCGAACCGACCCTCCGCGACACCCGCCTCCCAGTCATCCTCGGATTGTTGCAGAAAGGGTTCCATGACGGAATTTTCAAAGCTCGCAAAAAACAGGTAGCCGTGCGCCAGATTGTAGTGCTCACCTATGGCCTGTGAAAGGTCGACCAACTGGCGCAATAACGCTGTACGATCAATGAGTGCACTTAATCGGTTAGGTTGACAGGAGAAGCCCGGCATGCCGCGCGTATCGATGGTGAACCGACATATTTCCGGGTTATCCACCTGTTCAATCGACCAGGTTGTAACTCCATAGTCCGTGATCTTTGCGCTGGGAAAACCTCCCTCGTCGATCTCGTTGATAAACTTTACCAGGTTGGATAGTTGGTCATCAAAATCACTAAAACTCGTTGTGATGACTTCGTTGCCAACCGTGATCTGCAGCACGACCGAACCCCAATAAATCTGGTCGAGCTCAATGCGCAAAACACTAGTACTGCCACCATTATCATCAAGAACATTTTTCATGTTTTGATTCAACACGATAAGGGGCGTTATGGCAAGTTGTGGGCACCGAATATCGATTACCTAATTAGAACTACAAAGGCCCTTTGATAGAGGTGCGCTACCCATGTCTGCTGGAATTGCATCCCTTATTTGATTTGCCGTTTGCAAGAGACTAAAGTGGAGATGCAAAGCAGGGTGCCGGATGATCGAATTTCCGTGCGAACATTGCCAGTCGGTGGACGTTGATCCCCCTTCCACAGCGATACCATAGCGGCACTAACAAGATCCGATGCCTAGTTTCCAGTTTGTTAGTACCGCGTCAATTGTTCGACTTAAAGGATTAGGAAGAAGCTCGAGATCAAGATCAATTCGACGGAACGCTCACTACCCCAACTGTGGTTTAGCTGGACAAATAGGAGAACCGCCATGAGTGGAGAAAAAAGGCCCATGGGCCTGCTGCCCGATCATCAGAAATCCTTGCCTGCCGAAACACTAAGAAAATTGGAGGAATTGGCTGCGGCGGATTTCAGCGTCGAACGTTCTTCCTTCCTTTCGAGAAACCCCCACGAGAAAGAACATATTGAATTGCTTGAGCGGGAGCTGAAGCGCTTTCTATCATTGCCGTTGTTGGCGCCCAAGTCGAAATTTCCGTTTGCGCCAGTCATTCGCGTCGATGAATTTTGGCACGAAGTAATTCTCAATACTCCCCGCTATCGCCGGCTGTGTGATAGCATTTATGGCGTCTACCTGGACCACACTCCCAACCAGGAAGAACTAAATCGGACCGAGGTTTCGAACCGAGCGCCGGAAATGGCAGAACTTACCAACGCAACGCTGTTCAAATATTACGGCCCCTTGGACCAGGCCGTTTGGGGAAGTGAACTCATGAGGCCTTGCTACCCGCCACCGCCCGCAATTCCTCAAGACTTTGAGCCAAATCGCTGATGCTAGGTCAAACAAGGCCAATATCGTTCCGGCTGCTGTAATCCGAAGTGGGGGCTTTCATGATACTCGAGCAGCACGGCCACGATACGGAACTAACTGCCTATCAGGTGGTCGCCAATGCGCCGACGATCAGGCCGGCAGCCACCCGCCGGTCGTGGATGACTAGCACCTATGAACACTTTGCGTACCTTTGCCTACCGGTGGTGGCAGCCAATGTCTCTGGATGGGAACTGTTGTGTCCGGTGGAGTTTTCGGCGACGTGGGATGGCGGAACAGGTCGCGACTCTTTGCATATCGATATGCAATCACCCAATCCCTGGGCTCCTCTTAGCCATTTTGGGCACGGTATTCTTACATTCGATACAGGTTACGTTTTTCGAACTTCACCGGGACACAACTTATGGGTAAAAGGGCCGATCAACGAAGCGAAGGACGGTCTCTCCCCGCTTGAAGGTCTTATAGAGACAGATTGGCTCCCCTACACATTCACAATGAACTATCGTTTTACGCGTCCAAATCACATGGTGCGCTTTGATAAGGACGAGCCATTCTGCCTGATCCATCCTATGCC
>NZ_JBFUMG010000357.1:0-4753 GCF_054049495.1 Phyllobacterium sp. P5_D12
GGCGTGGGCAGTTCCAAGCCGTTCTGTTTGTTCATGCACGTTCACGTTGGAAACGATCGAACGGACTGCTGCCTCGACCTGATCGCCACCCTTTCCCACAACCAGCGCGATGTCGCGGACACCCGCGCCATGCACGGCCTTGGCGACGTGGGCGACGATAGGGAGACCCGCAATGTTGTGGAGTACTTTCGGCAGGGAGGATTTCATGCGCGTGCCCTCACCGGCAGCGAGAATAACCGTGAGGCAAGAACGTGGTGTCATGTCGGACTTCCAGGTCAGTTGGGCTAAAGGTAAAGGCAATATCGTGGCTAATCATGACACGTTATTGGTTTCCAACATGGAAACTTCCGTCTGTTTAGCCGAGTTGGCCGAGGATGGGAAATGTTTCGAGAAGCCAGAACGAGAATGTCTGCAAGCCGCCGGTCAGAAACAGGATACCGGTCAGTACCAGCAGGCCGCCCATCAGCTTTTCCACCTTGCCAAGATGCATGCGGAATCGCGCTAGAAAGCGCATGAACATCCCGGAAAACAACGCGGCGACGATGAAGGGAATGCCGAGACCGAGCGAATAGACGGCGAGGAGCAGCGCACCGTCGGCAACGGTGTCACGGGCTCCGGCCAGCGCCAATATCGGTCCGAGCACCGGCCCGATGCACGGCGTCCATCCGAACGCAAAGGCCAGCCCCATGACATAGGCAGCGAACGGGTTGGCGGGCGCTCCCTGGGTCTGGAACCTTGCCTCCCGCGAGAGAAATGCAAGGCGGAATACGCCGAGAAAGTTCAACCCCATGAGAATGATGACGATGCCTGCGGCGATGGCGATTTCCTGTTGCCACATGCGCAGGAAGCCGCCGATGGTCGATGCGCCAGCACCGAGCAGTACAAAAACGGTCGAAAAGCCGAGAACAAAACAGAAGGATGACAGAAGTAGCGYCTGCCGAACCGGCGAGATTCGCGCCGCGGCTTTATCAGAGCGAAAATCCTCAACCGTCACACCGGCCATATAACAGAGATAGGGCGGGACGAGGGGCAGGACGCAAGGAGAAAGGAAAGACAGAGCGCCGGCGCCGGCAGCAGTCAGGTATGATACATCAAGCGCCATCCGCGCTCCTTCACTGGCATTTTTGTCCGTGCGGTGGATTAAGCCGAATCTCCTTGAAATTCCAATCACCTTTTCGCCAGTTTGGCGGCAAAACCTATCCTAATTATGTTCTATACCGCCTGGCCGAGGGTGCTTTCGGCCAAAAATTACAAGAACAGCTGAAAACAAGGCTTTTGTTGCGAAAACCCTGCACATTAGATGTTGACCGATTGGCAAGTCGCACCTATGTTCCGCCGCACTTCCCGAGGCCACCGAGCTGGCTTCGTTTGGGAGCGCGTAGCTCAGCCGGTAGAGCAACTGACTTTTAATCAGTAGGTCCGGGGTTCGAACCCCCGCGCGCTCACCATTTAAGCCACTAAAAATCACTTGCAATTCAATGACTTAGACGAAATTGCTACCTTCGTCAACGCGACGTTTTGACTCCCCAAGGCCCAATTTTGGCGCTTCGGGCGCAGGTCGGGCGCAAGAATCGCCCTCAAAGTCATTTTGAATCGATTCATTTCACCGAAAATCATAAAAACTGACGCTTAATCAGTAGGTCTAAACTGCTCAGTCAGTAGGTCTCAGCCGGTAGTTTTTCGCTCAAACTGGCCGTCGTGATGGCAATATTTGGCTATGAGAATGGTATTGCTCGTTAAGTCTCGCCAACCAAAAAAGCCCGCCGCCGAGGAAGGTGACGAGCTTTCGACCGAAGAGAAGTTAAAGGCCGCTCTGGAGGATCGCGTCAAGGACGCCGTAACGGAAAAAGATCGCGCCATCGCGGAGCGCGATCTTGCGGAGTATACAAAGCTTGTTCGGAAATGATGCCCACCGAATCACAGGGAGTGGATTGGGGTCAATACAGATCGRCTTTATCCACAACATATTGATAACATGCTGAATTAGCTAGGAATTATCACAAGATTTGGTATTTACAGCAATTTGCCTGCCATAGTACAAATGCAGAACCAAAGAATGATCTTTGGTGAGCATAGAAAGGCAGGTGAATTTAATGAGTAAGATTGGCCGCAACGCAGGGAACGGGAGGTTCACGCCGGTGAAAACCGCCAAGGACCACCCGAAAACCCACGTCGTCGAAACGATCAAGCCGACTAAGAAATAGTTGGTTTTGATCATGGGCTGGGCGGTTGCTTTGGAAGGGAGCCGCCCAGCCTTTTCTAAGCGTATTCGCTCGCGCTGTCACCTATCTTTACAAATTTATCAATCATCGCAGCCTGGCTTGATTCCGAATGGTTGGCGGCCCTAGCAATACGCTCTCGGGCAATCTCGAAGTATTCGGGCAACTGCTCCATGCCGATGAACCGGCGACCAGTGTTCATGCAGGCCACGCCTGTCGAGCCACTACCCATCGTGAAGTCGAGAACGCCGTCGTTAACGTCTGTGTACGTGCCGATAAGATCCTCAAGCAAGGCCACGGGCTTTTGTGTTGGATGATGCCCATCATAGTCTTTGCGATACTGGAGTACGTTCGATTTGAATTTCTGGCCTTCCTGTAGATTGAAACGCCGACTGAAGCGGCTATCGGTCGCTAACATCTCGCCGTACGTCATGAACCATGGCTGRCTTTCCAGTTTGTATTTCTCGGTGAGTTGACGGTACGTCTCTTCTGTACAAAGACCGAACTGCATGGAGTCCGTCCTGAAAAAATGGCAAACGCCTTGATGTCCTAGATCCGAAAATACCTCGCTCTTAGGTTTTCCGATGTACTTCACGACCGCTTCGGCATAACGCCGCAGTGGGTTCCGGCACTGGGTGTCGTACTTTTTGAAGAAGACAACGATGTCTTCAAAGTAAGAAACTGGGGCCTTCTTAGCGATTAGGGCGTTCGCGAAATGATCTTTAACCCAGGCTAGTCGGTAGCTGAAGGGAAGGTTTCCATGAGCCTCAGTGATCATTCGGCTTGTGTAGGGCTCCTGGCTGAACAGTAGCAAGGCGCCGTTGGTTCGCAAGATCCGTTCGCTCTCCAAGAAGATTGCTGCCGGATCAAGCGCCGTGTCCCACCCTGTCTTTCCTTTCATACCATGGCTTAGGTCGCCTCCGCTCGCAATCCCGGACACGGTTCCGTACGGCGGGTCAGTGAGGATGAGGTCTACGCTGTTGTCAGGGGATGGATTTCATCAGCTCAAGGCAGTCGCCGAGGTGAAGCTCGAACCTATCAGATCTCATAAGTCTCCAGCCATGTTGGTTCATGGCTTGAATGATTGTTGTCACGTCGTGCGCGAGCATCGCGATAAGGCGTGAGTTAGAGTGAGGCTATTGTGCCTGATCTGCTCAAAAATGAGCAAGCGCTTTTGATGAAATCCGTGGTTACGCCATTTGGTGCTTTTCCAGTCACGGCTACGGCGCTAAGGGTGGATGGTTCACTGTTGGCAAAGGCACAAATGAGCAAAGAGGGTGATCACCACTACGTTCCTCAATTCCACTTGCGCAAGTGGGAAGGGGTGGATGGAAAACTCATGCAGTGGGGACGAATTGGACATAACGGCAAGCTGATCTGTAAGTCAGTCGCGACAGCCGGAACTGGCTACGTGCCAGGCTTGTATTCCCTGCATGGGGTCAATCCCAAACACGTTCAGCAGATTGAGACCGAAGTCTTCGGACGTATCGAATCTAAAGCGAAGCCGGTGATGGACAAGCTCATCGAGAAAGGCGTAACCGGACTCACCATAAACGAGCGCTACTTCTGGGCGTTGTATCTGAACGCGGCAATTATCCGGGTGCCTCATGTCGTTGAAAAAGTTAAAGCTGGATCGGAGAAACTCTTGGCTGAAGAGCTTTCTCGCGATATCGAGGAATACAATGATGTGAAGGGCGACGCTCAGGAGGACAGTCTGTTTGAATGGGCAAAAAATCACGCCCCTGCTCGACTAGCGAATTCTGGACTTAGTGTCCTCGTTAAACTCATAACCGATAGCAAACCGATCGATCGCATTGTTCGCCTGACCTGGTTGGTGCGCGATCTGTCGTCGTCCAATAAACGACTGATGCTTGGCGATGACCCTTTCGAGCGAATAAACGAGTTATATAAGCCCCGCACACTGATATCCATCCCGCTGTCGCCGACTCATGTATTCTTCGGAACTGACGCGCATGATGTGGTGGAGCGGATCAGCCGGATGACGCCATCCGAGATAATAAGGGCGAGCAATATCTCAACACTGACAACAGCCAAGAAATTTGCATACGGGAGTGCCGAGCCCGACTTCGTAGATAAGTATTTGCTGCGATCTACGAAATCTTAGATGTGGAATTTCCGTCTGGCCTTCCTTGCTTGGATGGCCGCCTTTTGCCGTTGATACCGGATCACAGGTGCCCTCTCTGGCAAACCACGAAGATGCGCCAAGCTGCCCGACCCCCGCCAGCGTCACTCGCATTCGGCACCAGCCTGGGCCGCAACGCGGATCCACTGGACTTGTTCCTTTCGTGGAAGACATCGTCAGAGCGCGCTACCGGCCTCTTTACAGCGGTCTCGAACCGGGTTTGGACGACGAAAGGAATGGTAGCGAGCGTCAGTGGCGAGCGGGCCACTTCAGGCGCAGAATCACAACTAATCCCGTGGCCGAACGGCACATCCGACACGTACGAAACTACATGTTTCCAATTACGTTGTTTTAGCCTGGGCAAGGTATGGGAACGGCCACGGTAGTGGCA
>NZ_JBFUMG010000358.1:0-4723 GCF_054049495.1 Phyllobacterium sp. P5_D12
CTTGAGACGAATGAGCGGCGTGTTTCCGATGGTGTCGATCACTGAATCATACATAGGCCAAGTCCTTCATTCTGCGTGGCTTGAACCTATTTGTCCCGATCAAACCGTTCAAGCATAGAATTTTTCAAACCAGACGATATGCGGATATTTATTTCAAAGAAACATTTGAAAAGGCCGCCGACACGATGTGCCGGCGGCCTGATAATACGTCAATAGAAGCTGTTAAGCAGCCCTTGCGCCGAAGCCTTTTTTGTTGCGGCGGAATGGACGCTTCTGTGCGGGACCACCTGCATCATTGCTCCATACCTTTTCACCGTGTGGTTCACGCGGCTTGCCAGCAGACTGGCCGCGATGCGGCTTCTTGCCAGGCGTACCGTTACCGCCTTCGCGACGCGGCGGGCGCTGGTCGCTATTGGCAGCACGAGCAGGAAGGCTCGAAAGGTCGATCGGCGAATCCGCCATTGGCAGACGCATACGCGTAACGCGTTCGACAGCCTTGAACTTGGAAGCCTCTTCCGCCGGATCATAAAGCGTGATCGCCTTACCGGATGCGCCATTACGGCCCGTACGGCCGATCCGGTGGACATAGCTCTCTGGCTCGTCCGGCAGATCGAAATTGATCACGTGGCTGATGCCAACGACATCGATGCCGCGCGCAGCGATATCGGTTGCGACCAGAATACGTACGGAACCATCCTTGAAGCCATTCAACGCGCGCTGGCGCGCATTTTGCGACTTGTTGCCGTGAATGGCCGCAACATTATAGCCGTCTTTCTCCAGAACGCGTGTAACCGCGTCAGCTCCATGCTTGGTTCGGGTAAAGACGATAACCGACGACAAGTCCGCATCCTTGAGCATGGCAGATAGAACCTGCTTCTTCTGCTTGGTCGGTATCATGTGAACAACCTGCTTGATCTCGGCAGCCGTTGTACCCTGCGGCGCAACTTCCACACGAACGGGATTGCGCAAAAGGCTTGCAGCCAATGTGGCAACTTCCTGCGGCATCGTCGCCGAGAACAGAGCCGTCTGGCGATCACGATGAGTGCCCTTGGYAATGCGCTTCACATCGTTGATGAAGCCCATGTCGAGCATGCGGTCAGCTTCATCGAGCACGAGCCAGCGCGTCTCCGAGAGATCGACGCGGTTGTCACGCACAAGGTCGGTCAAACGTCCTGGTGTTGCGATCAAGACATCGACGCCGCCCTGCATCTTGTTGATCTGGGCAATGCGTGAGACACCACCAAGAACGAGCGCGGTCGAAATGTGCGCGCCTTTTGCCAGTGTACGGAACGTTTCTTCGATCTGTACGGCAAGTTCGCGGGTTGGAGCGAGGATGAGCGCACGGGCGGTCTTGCCCTTGCGCTTATCACCAATGGTTATAATTTTCTGCAGGATCGGCAGTGCAAAAGCCGCTGTCTTGCCGGAGCCTGTTTGGGCGATGCCAAGAATATCCTGACCGGCGAGCTGCGCCGGGATAGCCTGTGCCTGGATGGGCTTGGGGGTAGCCATTCCAGCTGCCTCGACTGCCTTGAGCAGGACGGCATTCAGACCCATGGCGGCAAACCCGTTTGTTTCAATAGTTTCCAATTCAATCTTCTTTCATTGGCCGGCGCGGAAAACCGCGGGCCACACAACGCATCACAGGGCGCAACCTGCGTGCAATAATTTTGGGATAAACGACGAGACGCGAGGAACCCCGTGCCAATGGCTTTGGGTTCATGCGACTTGCGCAGCCGTGCCCACCGCATCATGCGGATGGGTCTCAGACGCCACGAAGTCCTCAATCGGAAGACCGGATTGCCCGGTCCAAGCGCCTGATCGGCATATGGGCCTTCTTACGCCAAAAAGCAAACGATTTTATTGTGCGGCGCAAAAGGACCAAGCTATTTGGCGAAGCGCTTGGCACCCGCCACGCATAGTATCACTGCAACAGTGACGGCGATCATTGGCCAGCTGACGGATTCGTGCAGCAGTGTCGCAGCGAGAACGAGACCGAAGAAAGGTTGCAGCAGCTGCAGTTGACCGACAGCCGCAATTCCGCCTTGAGCCAGCCCGCGATACCAGAAAATGAAGCCTATCAGCATTGAAAAGAGCGAGACATAGAAGAGGCCAATCCAGGCGGGCTGCTTGATGATCCTCAAATCCGACGGGAAAACATAGAGGGTCAGGGGCAGCATGACTGGCAACGAGAGGACCAACGCCCAGCAGATCACCTGCCAGCCCCCTAGTTTGCGCGACAACTGCGCACCTTCCGCATAGCCAAGCCCGCAAACGACAACGGCCGCGAACATCAACAGATCGCCGGTTAGCGATGCCGCGAAATTCTGCGTCAATGCAAATCCAGCAACGAGCAGGCTGCCCGCACAGGAAAACAGCCAGAACAAAGGACGCATGCGCTCACCACCGCGCAACACACCAAAAATGGCAGTCGCAAGTGGTAGAAGCCCGATAAACACAATGGAATGAGCTGACGTGATGTGACGCAGTGCCAGTGCGGTCAGAAGAGGAAAGCCAACGACGACACCCATGGCAGTGATGAACAACGGGCCGAGATCCGTCCTCATCGGGCGCTTTTCGCGGAAGGCTAGTAGCAGGGCAAGCGCCAGCGCAGCTGCAATCGTGGCACGCGCACCGGTCACGAAGATGGGATCAAATCCAGCAACGGCCGCACGTGTCGCCGGCAACGACCCACTGAAAATAAGTACGCCGATAAATCCGTTAATCCAGCCGCTTGTTATCTTGTCCATATTTTCTCTGCCATGCGATCACATCGTAAGCTGTATCCACCTAGCGCCGTAGATTTTCCAGATACGGTACAGTACAATACACGCAAACTGTCATGGGATGGCAAGCAGTACAGATGGACAAAACCGTTGAACTCAAGCTCGAAGGAGGAACGCTGGTCAATCGCGTGATGCACGAGGTTCGTCAACGCATCGCCGGGCGCGCACTCACGCCGGGAGCAAAGCTCCCCTCAATACGCAGTTTTGCCGAGACGTTGTCAGTATCGAAATCGACAATTGTCGAGGCGTATGACCGGCTCGCGGCCGAAGGAATCATCTTGTCGCGACGCGGCTCGGGCTTTTATGTCGCCGGTCATCTGCCGCCTCTGTCACTGGCTGAAATCGGGCCGCGGCTTGACCATGCCATTGATCCTCTTTGGGTGTCGCGCGCGTCACTGGATGCAAATAACAGCACGGCAAAGCCCGGTTGTGGTTGGCTGCCCTCCTCATGGATGCCTGAAGCAGGAATTCGTCGCGCCCTGCGCGCCGTGGCAAGGGCGGATGAGTCCTCCCTCACCGACTATGCATCGCCGTTAGGGTTGAAACCATTGCGCCAATTACTTGCACGCCGCATGGATGGACATGGCATTGAGGCGGTTCCCGACCAGATCATGTTGACGGAATCAGGCACGCAGGCAATCGATCTTCTTTGCCGTTTCCTGATTGAGCCTGGGGATGCCGTCATCGTGGATGACCCGTGTTATTTCAACTTCCACGCCTTGCTCAAGGCGCATCGGGCCAGGGTGATCGGGGTGCCTTACACGCCAAACGGTCCCGACCTCGATCGATTTGCGGAAGCGCTTTCGGAACACCGGCCTCGCCTCTACATTACCAATTCCGCCCTGCATAACCCGACTGGCGCAGTGCTTTCGCCCGTCGTCGCCCATCGGCTGCTCAAGCTTGCAGAGCAGCACGATCTGACAATCATCGAAGATGATATCTTTGCCGATTTCGAACATGAATCGGCACCTCGGCTCGCTGCGTTCGATGGGCTAGATCGGGTCGTGCATATCGGCAGCTTTTCCAAATCGCTATCGGCATCTGTTCGCTGCGGCTTCATTGCTGCGCGGCGCGATTGGATCGAAGGGCTGGTGGATTTGCGTATCGCTACATCCTTTGGCGGCGGACGCCTGGGTGCAGAACTCGTACTGTTCATGCTGAAGGATGGAAGCTATCGCAAGCACATGGACGGCCTGCGCACGCAACTGGCAAAGAGCATGGGCGACACAATAGCCAAGCTGAAGCCGCTCGGCCTGGTTCCCTGGATCGAATCGCGCGGCGGCATGTTTCTGTGGTGCAAACTGCCGGAAGGCGTGGACGCCGCAAAGATTGCGCAACGCGGCCTGGCAGAAGGGGTGATTTTTGCGCCAGGCAATGTGTTCAGCCAGTCGCAGGCCGCGTCTTCCTACATGCGTTTCAATGTGGCGCAGTGCAACGACCCGCGTATTTTCACGGTACTGGAAAGGCTGATTGCCGATCAGACTGCTTCTGCCAGTTTTTGAAGAGCCAGGACAGTTCGCCAGTTACGTGCGGTGAGCGGCACTTTCAGCGCCTTGTCGAGTGCGAGGGCGAGTTTTGAAGTGCCAAAACCGTCGGGCGTATAGAGGTAAAGAACACGGTTCCTGACAGTAAAACTTTCGGTTTCACTCGCCTTGCTGGCAAAATTTTCAAGCGCAGCGTCAGTCGGGTCTTCATCAAGAATGACGGCGTGAAGCGACTTTGGATTTTCTTGGGCTTGGGGATAGGGATTCTTCGCGATCATACAGTTCCATTCGTCAATATTACGGATAGAGACACGCGATTCAAAACTGAACGTTTTCAAAAAAATGCCCGAAATTGTCTCGGCGATCTGGCGAGCCGTCGTGTTGGACCTGAGAACAACGTTGCCGCTTTGCATATAAGTTTGCACACCCTCGAAACCCGCCTCGACAAGCACGTTC
>NZ_JBFUMG010000359.1:0-4690 GCF_054049495.1 Phyllobacterium sp. P5_D12
GTTGTAGGATATCCTACAGTACAACAGGGACCATTATTTGCACACCTGTTGCATATATGATACAGTATAACATAACGTTTAGAAGGAACTTTCCCCATGATCCAGCCTACCAAAACCGTCACTGTCCGGGAGTTTTGCCGGGCAGTTGATATCTCGGTTGCCCGTCTCTATCACCTTTGGCAAGCCTCCAAAGGTCCGCCGCGCATCGTTGGTGCAATCGACGGCGACAGTCGCCCTCGCGTGCTTGTACCGCTTGCCGCTGGCCTTCAATGGAATGTCGAACGCCTAAGCCACGTCCACGCAAATCTCTTGGCCACTGGCGACAAGCAAAAACAACGTGCCGTCGCCGAACGCGAACGCCGTGCACGCCGCAACCAGCGCCTGCAATCCCAGCTGGCACAATCTCCCCTCTACACTGCCCTAACCACGGCTCAAGCCGTAGAAAGCCATTTCAATGAACACTGAAAATCAGAACACCGACAACGCACAAATCACGTCCACCGACGAATGGGACGAGATGACCGAAGAGAGCTTTGAAAAGCTCAGGGACGAAGCTCGCGAGCTCGACCAGCCGGAAATCCTAAAACAGGTCGAAGAGCTCGCCGACAAATGGCGCAAGCAGCAAGAGCAACTGGCCATCCTAGAGCGCCAAGCCTCTACGGTCTTCTACCGCAGGCCCCCTCAGCTAGATATGGACGCCTACCAACTTCGCCTGTGGTCGGGCCACGTCATAGGCAAGCCCGAAGCCGGTCGCCGTGCCTGATTGCAGCCCGTCAGCTGGCCGCTACAGCGGTTTTCACGATGTGGCTGTGTCATTCCCTTCGCCATAGCAAAAGCCTCTGTACGGGCCTCTGATGCAATCTTTGTGCCACCTTGTCTGCGACCAATAGAAGCACCATATAAACGATAAGGAAAAGGCCCCGCTTTAGGGCGAGGCCAATCAGTCGATATTCAGCAACGAACCTCCGTAAAAGGTTCGAAACACCAACAGAAAGAAAGATCAAATTCCATGTTAGTGTCTACAAACAAATATAGTGCATTCGCCTCCATATTTCAAGGTTTGGGCCTTGATCCTCCGGCGAGCGTCCGCCGCTTTGCCATTGTCCGTGTCGATGGCCGCGTGGCCCTGTTCCACTGGAACAGCTACGCCAAGCCCACGCCTGCGAATAAGAATAAAGCCAAGCTCTCCATTCTTGAGAGGATGGGTGTTCGGCGCGCTTCTGACATTCCAAAAGGCAAAGGGACCCAATGGTTATGGCATCCCTACATCCCCGTCGGTCATCTCGTAATGATCTATGGATTTGGCGGCATCGGCAAATCGCACATCACCGCGCTTCTTGGGTCCACGGTCTCGACCGGAACGCTTTTCCCTTGGCAGGACGAAGAGACGATACGCGAACCACAAATGGCAATCATGATCTCGACGGAAGATGACGCTGAAGAGCAAATCAGACCTCGCTTGATCGCTGCTGGCGCAGACATGCACAAGGTGTTTGTAGGTGACAAGCCATTTAAGCTCACCCCTCAGGGCTTCAAAGACCTCGAAGAACTTATCATTGCGACCGGCGCGATACTGGTGACGCTTGATCCGTGGGTCTCCATCGCTGGGGCCAACATTGATATGAACAAGGCGAACGAAGTTCGTGGGCTTCTAGAGAAGCTGGAGGCGCTGGCCAAAAAGCATCATTGCACCATTGCCGTGGTGGCTCACTCCAAGAAGCCGGTGAAGGGGCTGGATAATATGCACGCCCTGTCCGGTACGGTCGATATGACCAACGCGGCTCGATCCACGATCATTATGTACAAGGAGCAGGGAAAGACGTTTTTCCAGCAAATGAAAAACAACTACGGTCCCCTTGGCCCGGCCATTGAATACAAAATTGAGCCTTTCGATGGTTCAAGTCGTCTGGTTTTTGGGGAGGTCGTTGATCTTGAAAGCGGCCTAGATAAGCCGACAGGCGCGAAAGAAGCCGAGGCTTTGATGTTTATCAGGACCATCTTGCGCAACGGGCCGGTCCTCGCAACAGAGGTGGAAGCCGAGGCCATCAAAGCAGGCATCGTGATAAAGACGCTCAAGCGGGCGAAGCTCGGAGGCAAGACAGGACGCCCGATTGCCGACAGCGTACAGACTTGGGAGGACGGGAAGCCCGTCTGGAGGTGGAAGTTGCGGACACAGAAGGACAAGAAAACAGGGTCAGAGGGACATGAGAAATAGGGCTAAAAATACCCTCTTCTCTAGACACACTTTTTTGTCCCTCTGATTATATATCAATGACTTAGCTTGTCCCCCTGTCTTGGCCCCCTGACACCCAGAAGGACATCGGGACATTAGTGCGGGAAAAGCCGTTTTTTAAGCGGCTAGAGACCGCCGCTAGAACTTTCATCCGAGTATCATTCTGGCCGCGAGTAGAGCGCCAAGACTATTCCGAGGGCGAGCGCGATCACACCAATAGCAATGAGGAATGGATGCTCCAACATGGAGCATTGTTATCCGCTGGCCGGTCGGAAGTCCACGCGAGAAGGGGAAGTGCTAGAGGCCCCGCGCCGCTTCACGGCTTTGCCGCCTTCTTGGTTCCGATCTCGGTCGAGACGGCTCCGAGTGCCTTTTCGAGCGCTTCCCGCGACTTTGCTTTCAGGCGTGCTTGCAGGTCCTCTTCGAGGATAGCGACAATAACGGCATGCATAATTGGATAGAAGCGCTTGCAGTCAGCTTCATCTAGCTCGTGGATGCCTTTGCTCAAGATGCCATAGATCGCGCCGTTGCCGACAAGCAGGGGAGGCAGCGTCGTGGTGGCGATAAATAAGCCGCTCGAAAATACGGCGCAGATAGACGAACGCAGCTATGCCGACACCATGACTTATGAGCCCACCCGCACGGTGCAGTTCTGAGAAATCCGCTGCGTCCAGTACGTCGCGATACTTCTCCATGTCGGATCGCGCTATGTCCTCCAGCGAGGGATATTGACCGATCTTAAAAATGCGGTCACCGGCCACTTTAAAGACGTAAGAATAAATGTGGTAGTAATTCCTCATGCAATGCATGTGAAGCGTAAATATTCCGTCTTCAACAATCTTATTGTTTGTTATTCTGAGCCACTCCATACGGTGACTAGTAACTCTTGCACTTCTAAACGGTGTATTCATTTTGCAGTGCACGCAATAGCTATCGAATTGCAGCACCTCATCACGAAGCTGCTCACAAAGAAGCCTGCTACCGTCTGTGGTCGCTTTATCTTCCAAGGAAGAGTAGATGGGTAACTCGGAACAGAATTCTACCGCTGCATCGTATGTTTCCAGTGTCACAGCATCTTTTCCCCTTTTATGCCCTACCCGATGCAATAGCGGAACGATACTGGAAAGCAAGGCCAAGGCGGACTTGTCCCCTACAGCAATAAATACAGCACCGGGCGTATATTGTGGGAAACCGCAATCATTTCGCTGAGCACGACGCGGGGCTTGCTATGATGCCGACCTGAACAACGGGCGAGGAGCCGTATCAAATGGATATCGCAGGAGCAGTCAGTGCCATCACAGCCGCGCTTGGCTTTGTAAAAGAATTATCCGCAATCGACGTGCAGGCCGATAAGGCACAACTTAAGCTCAAGATCGCGGATATTACGGGCGCTCTTGCAGACGCCAAGCTGGGGCTAATCGACGCCATGGAAACCGTGCGGGAGAAGGACAAAGAACTCGCGGAGGCTAAGGCGGCGCTCAAGTTTCGGGCCGAAAACCTGATCCGCGTCGATGGCTTGTTCTACGATCAAAAGGATGGCAAGCCCTCAGGGCACCCATACTGTTCCGTATGCTTAGACGCTGGCTCGGCAATTAATTTAGCCCGAGATATTGGCGCCGCCGGGCATCCGTCAAAGTGTCCCAAATGCAAAGGCAATTATGGGATGACCTCGTCATATGCTTAAGCGAGCGGCCTAGCCACGCCCACCGGGCCGTGGGCCGATCTCGATTTTGACCTCGCCTTTGCGGGTGCACGCGGTGCAACGAAGCTTCTGTTCTATGTCCTTCAAGCTCATCGACGCGGGGCTTTTCGCGGCGCGATAGAGGGTCTTCGGGTCCATAAGGACCGCATGTTTGCAGCGCGTACAGGTGACGCGGAGGACTTGCCAAGATGAGAAATCAGAAAGGCGCATTGCGAACGTAGTCTCCAGAAAAGTGTGGTTCGCAACACGAGGCAAAATTACCGCTGTTCGCAGGCGGGGGCAATCGCAGGAAACAGTTATTCCCACAAAGAAAGCCGGAAGACGAAGCACTCACGCTTTCCGGGGGATGGAAGGTGTGAATGCAGTTTCGGACGCTTCCGGCTAGTTCCTGAACCGGCAACATGTGTTGAGGGCAACCGCGCCGGTCAGCTAGTGGTGATTATACTCCTGTTCTGGGGTGGCCAGAAGAGAAAAAACGGGCCAGAAAATGCAGTGAGGGCGATTGTTCAAGCGTTTCCGTGGGTTAGGTGCATGTTTGCTCCGCTGCAACTTTGCGGCTAGAGGGCCATTTTCGAGGGCGCTGGAGGCCCACCCCTAGCAACCTTTTGATTTTGTTATATTTTTTGGATCTCAGATTTTTCGCATTTTTTGATTTTATATGCGCCGCCAATGCCTCGGTTATGACCTTATCCGCCGGGCGAGCGGCCAGCCCTTGGGGGAACCTGACCGCCCTGCCGCCATGCAGTGAGCAACGA
>NZ_JBFUMG010000360.1:0-4690 GCF_054049495.1 Phyllobacterium sp. P5_D12
GACCTAAGCTGTCCCGTACCGGCACACTAACGATCTGACCCCAATAATAGAGGTTTTTCTGGCTTTCGAGGGTGCAAGGCGCTATTCGGAGCGTCCAATCAATTTTCTGGACCGATGATGAACCGCCACCTGATCCTTTTCGCGACAAGCTGTCTCACGCTGTTGCTGGTCACTTTGCAACCGGTACAGGCTGTGACCGTTGTTCCTGAAGGCAATCGCAATGCGACCCAGCCGGGTGTTCCAGCCGCATCCGCCAAGCGAACGCGCGAGTTGAACACTACATACGAAGCGAAATATCAGAAAATCTACAACTTGCTGAAAACCGACTCCAAACTGCGATCGAAGATCGCCAGCGTTGCGCGCACTTATGGTATTGATCCAGTTCATATCGTTGGCGCACTTGTTGGCGAGCATACCTATAATGTCGATGCCTATGACCGGCTCCAGACTTACTACGTCAAGGCTATTTCCTACGTACAGCAAGGGCTGAGTTTCGATTACCAGGGCGAAACAATCGGCGACTTCGTCAGACGTCCGCAATTTTCTTCTTGTCTACAATTCAAAGACAGTTTGCGCCTTTGGACATGTCGCGAAAATGTCTGGGAAGCGGATTTCCGCGGCAAATCTGTTGGCGGCAAGCGTTTCCCCAACAATCGTTTCAGTGCCGTATTCTTCCAGCCGTTCTACGCAGGGCAAAGTTTTGGCTTGGGGCAACTGAGCCCATTGATTGCGCTTCAGATGACCGACATGGTCAGCCRCTATTCAGGCCTGCCAAGGCTCGATGCCGACCACGCTGCTGATGTTTACAAGACCATTATGGATCCGGATCTGACCCTGCCCTACATGGCGGCAACATTAAAACACTCGATCGACGTCTACCGCCGCGTTGCCGACTTCGACATTTCCAGAAATCCGGGTATTACGGCGACGCTTTACAATACGGGTGGCGCCGACAGCCGCGCGCGGGCGCTAGCTGACTCCAACTTGGCCCGTGTCGCCAATGGCGAGCAGCCGCAACTGCCGGAAGAAAATTACTACGGCTGGCTGGTCAACGACAAAATCAACCAGCTGAGGGCACTTTTCTAGCGTTTTCGCTTTTCCGGCACTGCTTCCATTGTCCGGATCAAGAGTCGGGCCGTTTTTTCGTCGATATCGCCGATCTTTGTGGCAAGAACGTTGGCAAGTTCCGTTGCGGCGGGTGAAAGCCCCGCGGTGTCGATGACGATGCGCGGGTCCGAGATCATCGCCAGCCGCTGCAATTCCTCGGCCTCGTCCCAGATAATATTGAAATACTGGATGATGCGCTGCAGCTTGTCCCAGGTCGGCTGACCGCGCCTGCCGTGTTCAAGAGCTGACAGGTAGGCGGCCGATACTCCGATCGACTTGGCCATATCCTTTTGCGAGATGCCGCGTTCCGCGCGCAGAACGCGCAATTTTGCACCAAAAGGCGTCACGGTGCCTCCGGCTGACGGCGCATACGAACATAGATCGCACCTGTGCCGCCATGATTGCGAGCAGCATCTTCATAGCCATTGACCAGGATGCGAAACGAYGGCGTCATAAACCACATGGGAACCGCCTGACGCAGCACGCCGTCGCTGCCCATGGATGAACCCTTTCCGGTGATGACAAGAACATGCCGAAGCTTGCGCAGATGGGCGCGTTGCAAGAACCCGAGAAGCAAGCCATAGGCCTCGCTTTGGGTCAGGCCGTGCAGATCGATCCTCGCTTCTATGACAACCCGACCCTTGGCGATCTTCTTGTGTGTTGGCCGATCGATTGGATGCAGGCGATGTGCCGGCGCCGGCTTCGCCTCCGCCACTGCGGCGAGCGGCCTCGGGTTTTCAGGTGCAGATGGATGCATCGAAACCGGCTCTTTCTTTTCATCGATCAGAAAAATGGGCTTCTCCTTGCCCTTGAGCGGGCGGGCAGTCTTGGCCACCGTTTCCCAGAGTATCCGGTCCTCCAAAGTGGCGAATTCATCCTTTGCTATTTTCTTCGTCATCGGTCTGCTGCTGCCAGAAGAACACGGGGAACTAGCGCATAGAAATCCGCCTTGTGGCGGATACCCCCAGCGATTTCGCCCGCCACATCGCCAGAACCGGCAAAGAGATCGCCACGTGCCGAACCGACGATGGCCGAGCCTGTGTCCTGCGCGATCATCAGCCTCGCAAAGCGTTCCCCACCAAAAGCCTTTAAATCCGGTGCATGAATATAGAACGGCGTGCCAAATGTATGCAGGAGACGGTCGACTGCAAGCGACCGGCCACCCGTCAGGGGGACTTTCGCAGCAGCGATTGGCCCCATCGTTGCATCGTCAACGTCGGCTTCGCGAAAGAAGATGTAAGAGCGGTTGTTCCACATTAGTGCCTGAGCTTTGTCCGGGTGATCGGCAAGCCAGCTACGGATGGATTGCATAGACATTCTGTCCGGCGCAACTTCACCGCTTTCGAGCAGGATCTTACCAATGCCGGTGAACCGATGTCCGGTCTTTGCCGCATAGGTGATGCGGTGCAAGCGACCGTCGGTCATCTTTAACCGTGCAGCGCCCTGCACGTGGATGAAAAAAGCATCGATCTGGCTTTCCACATAAGCGATCTCCAGTCCTCGTCCCTCGAGCGCCCCGCTTTCGATGGCTGGCCGGTCGAAATATTCGACGAGCCCCGCCGGAGTTTGCCGCGCAAAGACAAAATAAGGATCAAAGCCCTCAGGCCGGTTGTTGTCGTCGATATCGACCAAATCCGCGGGACGGCGCAGGAATGGAACGGTAAACCTCGCAGTGCGAACCGGCGAGGCAACCACTTCCGGTTCGTAGAAGCCGGTCACAAAACCACCAACTGCTTCGGTGTTGTCTATGAGCGCCGGGCGGAACCATTTCTCGAAGAAGATCCTTGCTTCGCCGTCGGATTCGACGATTGTTTCACGTGAATCAGCAAAGATCGGTGCAAGGGCTTCGAAACTGATCCCGAGCGATCCGGATTTGTAGGGCTTTTCCTGGACCCGTTCTGCCGACCGAACGAAAGCGCGAAACGCTTCGAAGTGCTGGTCATCCCGCCAACCGGGGCAGTCAGCGAAATCCACCGGTTTGAAGAGGGGTGACATCATGTTTAGTCTTCGGCTTCAGTCGCGACCAGCTTCCAGTTCGGGTCTTTCGACCGCGTATCGCGCGCAAAGGTCCAGACATCCTTGACCTCTGCAACCGCTTCCTTGTCACCATCGATCACGACGCCATCCTTGTCGAGCGTTGCCGAAATAAGTTCGCTGGTGATGCGCACCGTAACATGGGACTCAGTGCCCTTCATTTCCGCGCCGATGATTTCCGCCTTGTTGATCCCGACGAATGATGACTGCACTTTCTCGCCGCGCGCTTCGCGATCGGTAATGGCAGAAACAAAACCATCGAAGACTTCGCGCGACAGAAGCGTCTTCAGCGTCTTGCGGTCACCATCGGCAAACGACATGACGATCATCTCATAGGCCATTTTCGAACCTTCGAGGAACTTCGCAGGCTCGAATGTAGGATCTGCGTCCTGGATGGCGCGCAGGCCGTCATTCAATGGCGTACCCGGCTTGGAAATGGCATCGATCTTTTCGAAGCTGTTTTCCTTCACGTCGCCGCGTCGCGGCAACGAAACGACATTATCGCCAGACTTGGCCTTGTCATCGGCATCGGCGGTACGTGTATAGGGGTTGAACGGCGGGCGTTCACTGCCAGTGCGGCGACCAAGGACCTTGCGCAGCTGCAGGAAAATCACCACTGCTGCCACGAAAAAGAAAATCGTTCCGAAGTCCAGATATTCCATGTCGCCTGCCATTCATCCTAATGTTCGTTTACGGCTCTCAATCTTCCGTCGAAATACCAAAAACATATAGATTGCCAACCGCAATCATACAAATACTCTTCACGCTATCCTATATAGGCATGAAATTGACACCGGCTATGGATAATATCCGGATATGTCCTTTGAAAGGTAAATTAGTTTGCGATCACTTGTGCCCCTTTTCGTTTTGGCTTTGCCATTTCTTGAAATCGCCGGTTTCATTGTAGTCGGCAGCAAGATCGGTGTTCTAGCGACACTCGGTCTGATAATCCTGTCGATTTTTGTCGGCGTATTCCTGCTACGCTTTCAAGGCCTCGGCCTCATCCAGAAAATCCGCGAAGAAACAGCCGCTGGCCGCACACCAAAACGCGAACTGGTGCATGGTGTCATGCTGGTCTTCGCGGCGCTGCTGCTGATCATACCTGGATTCATCACCGACATAATAGGCCTGCTGCTTTTCATCCCCGCTGTTCGTGACTTTGGCTGGCGTTGCATCAGTGATCGTGTGGTCGTCGTCGATTCTGGCCAACACCGTCGCGGCCGTCCCGACACATCGCGCATCAAGGACCGGGTCATCGAGCTCGATCCTGAAGATTACTCGAGCAAGCGAGATCCGGACTCGCCGTGGAACCCCAAACAGTAGAATTCGGCGTGCCATTGAACTATGAGACTAGTGCGAAAGCCTTGCCTCGTTGAAACACACATGCTAGCGACCCTGCATTCATTCGATAACCGTGCAAAGCGGACGTAACAGAAGAAGGTTTCCAGACAATGGCTCAAAAGCCTGATGAAAAGGCCGAGAACGGCAATGAAGCGACAAACGGCAACGGTTCCGCTCAGCAGCAGACGCTGAATATTCTGGCGCAGTA
>NZ_JBFUMG010000361.1:0-4688 GCF_054049495.1 Phyllobacterium sp. P5_D12
GCCCATGTTCAAAAGCAGAAATACTGAATAGTATCAAACGTTTAATCGATTTAAAGAATTTAAATTTTTTTAAATCGTTTTAGATAACGGAAATTTTGGTCATCCTTCCGTAAGCGTAAAAGCAGGTGAAACCGGCAGGGATGACACGACTCGCGATCTGTGCCACATTTTGTACCTAATTTGTCCGGCACAAGCACAGTTGTTTTGATGACATGAAAGGCAGGGCATGAGGGAAGTACCCGCAATGCAGACTATTGCGCTCGTCGACGACGATCGCAACATTCTGACATCCGTATCGATCGCGCTTGAATCGGAGGGCTATCGTGTCGAAACCTATACAGACGGTGCCTCTGCACTCGATGGCTTGATGGCCCGTCCGCCGAATCTCGCCATTTTCGACATCAAGATGCCGCGCATGGATGGGATGGAACTTCTGCGTCGTCTGCGTCAAAAGTCCGATTTGCCGGTCATTTTCCTGACCTCCAAAGACGATGAGATTGACGAACTGTTCGGGCTCAAGATGGGTGCCGATGATTTCATCACCAAGCCGTTTTCGCAACGCCTCCTCGTCGAGCGGGTAAAGGCGGTCCTGCGCCGTGTCGCGGCGAGGGAAAGCGCAGCAAAGCCCGGCAGCCCCCAGACAAAATCGCTTGAGCGCGGCCAGCTTGTCATGGACCAGGAGCGTCACACCTGCACGTGGATGGGTGAACCGGTTACGTTGACCGTGACCGAATTTCTGATCTTGCACTCGCTGGCCCAGCGCCCGGGTGTTGTCAAAAGCCGTGATGCGCTGATGGATGCAGCCTACGATGAGCAGGTTTATGTAGACGATCGCACCATCGACAGTCACATCAAGCGCCTGCGCAAGAAGTTCAAGGTCGTCGACGATGATTTCGACATGATCGAAACCCTGTACGGCGTTGGCTATCGCTTCCGCGAAACCTGATCGTCAGACTGGTTCCTCTCAAGGGGACTTCAGTGCGAAAACGTACCTGCGCTTTCAAAGCTACGTGATCCGCTGTAAAACAAGGTTGTCTCGTCGCTGCATGAATGCGATGAGCCAACCGAATCATGATGTCTGAGGCAAAGATGGTAGCCGAACTGCAAGGCGGCAATATCACGCGCAAAAGCGCCGTTATGCGCCGCAAGCGTTCGCTGGCTTTGCGCCGTTTTTTTCGTCCGCTGAACCGCGTCTTTGGCAACTATCTGTTTTCGAGCCTGACCCGGCGCATTCTTTTTCTTAATCTGGCCGGCCTTGCCGTGCTTCTCTCCGGCATCATGTACCTCAATCAGTTCCGCGACGGATTGATCGATGCTCGCGTTGAGAGCCTGATGACGCAGGGCGAGATCATCGCGGGTGCCATAGCGTCATCGGCGACGGTCGATACGAACTCCATTGCCATCGATCCTGAGAAGCTGCTGGAACTGCAGGCTGGTCAGAGTATTACGCCGTCGCCCGACGTTCTGGACAATCTCGATTTCCCCATCAATCCGGAGCGCGTGGCGCCGGTTCTGCGCAGGCTGATCTCACCGACGCGGACGCGTGCTCGCATCTATGACCGGGATTCCAATCTGCTGCTGGATTCGCGCCATCTCTATTCGCGCGGCCAGGTTCTACGGTACGAGCTTCCGCCGATCGATGGCGAGGAGCCGAGCTTTTTCGAACGCCTGACCAACCGCATGACACGGCTTTTGCGCCGTAGCGACCTGCCGGTTTATCAGGAACAGCCTGGTGGCAATGGATCCTCTTATCCCGAAATCATGAAGGCGCTGACCGGTTCTCCTGCAACCGTCGTCCGCATGACCGAAAAGGGAGAGCAGATCGTCTCGGTCGCAGTGCCGATCCAGCGGTTTCGCGCCGTGCTCGGGGTGCTCCTTCTTTCGACCGAAGGCGGCGATATCGACAAGATCGTTCAGGGTGAGCGCTATGCGATCATCCGTGTCTTTACGGTTGCTGCGCTGGTAATGGCTATTCTATCGCTCTTTCTCGCCTCAACGATTGCCAATCCGCTTCGGCGTCTTGCTGCCGCTGCCGATCGTGTCCGGCACGGGGTGAAGAATCGCGAGGAGATACCGGATTTTTCCGAGCGGCAAGATGAAATCGGCCATCTTTCGACATCTATCCGTGACATGACTAACGCTCTCTATGCCCGCATCGAGTCGATTGAGAGTTTTGCCGCCGACGTGAGTCACGAACTCAAAAATCCACTGACTTCGTTGCGAAGCGCCGTAGAGACGTTGCCGCTTGCCAGAAACGAAGAGTCGAAGAAACGGCTCATGGACGTGATCCAGCATGATGTGCGCCGCCTCGATCGCCTGATCACCGATATCTCTGACGCCTCGCGACTGGACGCTGAACTCGCACGTGAAGATTCCGAGCACGTCGATCTCAAATATCTGTTGGGCAACCTCGTCACCGCCGCGCGCGAGGTCAGGCGGAACAAGAAAGACACTCGCATCGAATTGGTCGTGGGCAAGTTGCCGAACAACAGGAAGGGTTTCTTTGTCGCCGGCCATGATCTGCGGCTCGGCCAAGTCGTCTCCAATCTGATCGAAAACGCGCGGTCTTTCGTTCCCGTCGAGGACGGCGTTATCACGGTGACGCTGGAGCATATGGGCGACCGCATCAGAATTACCGTCGAGGACAATGGTCCAGGTATCCGGGTAGAACAGATCGACCGGATTTTCGAACGGTTTTATACGGATCGGCCATCCGGAGAGGCCTTCGGTCAGAACTCGGGCCTGGGACTGTCTATCAGCCGTCAGATAATCGAGGCTCACGGCGGCACATTGAACGCCGAGAACATTATCGACCCCAAAGACCCTGACAATTATCTCGGTGCGAAGTTCATCGCCATTATTCCAGTCGAGGTCTGATGGTTGTCGAGCCGGACGGGCATGTCCACGCGACCGCGGTCCTCGTCGGCGATCGCGGCATCCTGATTTCGGGCCCCTCCGGATCGGGTAAATCATCGATTGCCAATGAACTGATGCGTCGAGCGGCTGGCAGAGGCGCATTTGCCGCCCTGATTTGCGATGATCAGTGTCTTTTGCAAGCCATATCCGGTCGCTTGATCTGCGCTGCCCCTGCCTCACTGCAGGGCGGCATGGAGGTGCGCGGCTCGGGCTTGCATACGGTTGATTTTCAGACTTGCGGGGTGATCCATCTTGCCGTTGAACTGACCAAGCCCGGACAAGCCATTCGATTTGCTGGTGACGCTAGAATAGTGCTCGAAGGCGTCGCGATGCCACATCTAATTTTACCTGAACGGGAGGTGGAAGCAGCTTGCCGGGCCGTGGAGGCGAGGCTTTTCCGGGCGTTTTGGAAAAAATAGGATAATCGATTCAAATGGTTGCAATGTTGCACTGCGATAAAATGACTGACCGTCTTGCTCAGGCCATTTTTCCGCTTGCCTTCACGATTCGTCCTGCCAAAATGCGACACCTGCCAAACGGGGCATTCAATGCGCAGTAAAAAGCCCAAACCCAAGGGGCTGGCGCGACAGGAGCAGTTTCAGAATGATCGGACTCGTGCTTGTGACGCACGGAAGACTGGCTGAAGAATTTCATCATGCCGTGGAGCATGTGGTCGGTCAGCAGGAATATTTGGAAACCGTCTCGATCGGTGCGGATGACGATATGGAGCAGCGGCGGCGTGACATCGTCGATGCTGTTGCCCGTGCCGACAATGGTTCGGGCGTTATTATCCTGACAGATATGTTTGGTGGTACTCCTTCCAATCTGGCCATCTCGGTGATGGAATCGGGGCGGATCGAAGTCATTGCCGGGGTTAATTTGCCGATGCTGATCAAGCTTTCCAGTGTGCGGGTTACCAATGACATGGCAGCAGCATTGCGCGAAGGTCAGGATGCAGGACGGAAGTATATCAATGTGGCCAGTCAGGTGCTGACAGCCAAATAGGGCTTATGCTCAAAGAGGAAATAGATGCGCCTGACTGCCGAAACAACCGGTACGTTTGACCCGGATAACGCACTTGTCGAGGAATTCGAGATCGTCAACCGGCGTGGTCTCCATGCACGTGCATCTGCCAAGTTCGTCCAGCTCGTCGATGGCTACGACGTGCATGTCCGCGTCGAAAAGGATGGAATGACCGTTGGCGGCACTTCGATCATGGGTCTGATGATGCTTGCCGCGTCTCCTGGCTGCTGCATCAAGGTCAGCGCCTCCGGTGTACAGGCGCGTGAACTGATGAAGGCGCTGGGCACGCTCATTGCCGACAAGTTCGGCGAAGAAGCCTGATTGATGCACCTCCCATTATCGAATCATATGCACGCATAAGGATTTCTTTATATCCCATTGTGCGGCGAGGTCTAATCTGCTAGTCAACGTCATCTCCGGTCGCCCGATCAGATAGTGCGCGGCCAAATGAAAACGAAGACGGAGCTGACACGAGATGGCCGACACGCAGGATTACATCGTCAAGGACCTTGAGCTGGCCGCATGGGGCCGCAAGGAAATGGATATCGCCGAAACAGAAATGCCGGGCCTGATGGCCAGCCGCGAAGAATTCGGCAAGACACAGCCGCTCAAGGGCGCGCGCATCACCGGGTCGCTCCACATGACGATCCAGACAGCGGTCTTAATCGAGACGTTGCAGGCGCTCGGCGCGAAAGTTCGCTGGGCTTCGTGCAATATCTTCTCCACACAGGATCACGCCGCCGCAGCGA
>NZ_JBFUMG010000362.1:0-4662 GCF_054049495.1 Phyllobacterium sp. P5_D12
CAAAGTGGCCGACCGTTGCACTTTTGTCTCATATGCAGCGGGTTTCAGAACTCAAACTCGGCTATTTTTTCGAAGCCGGGGAGCGCTTTGACCGCAGAATTGAATGCACGGCGTCCCGAAACGATTCCGTCGTTTTTCACGTAAATCATTGATTTTCCAGAGTTTCCCGCCCCCTCAACAACTACGAGTCTTCCGCCGTTCTTCAACTGATCAAATAATGACGCAGGAACGTGATCAACGCTACCCTCAATTAGAACTACATCATAGGGCGCTTCGGAAGCGTGGCCGCCTTGGAGCGGCGCATTAACCACGACGACATTATCGAACCCGAGGCTTTCCAGATTCGAGACCGCCTGCCCCGCAAGTTCGGCGTCACATTCGACCGCCACGACCGAACGCGCGACCCGCGACAGGACCGCCGAGGAATAGCCGGTGGCACATCCGATATCGAGCACGGCATCTTCCGGCTGAATGTTGGCAAGCTGTGCCATCTTGGCGAAAGGCGAAGGCTCCATCAGATAACGGCCGTCCGCAACAAGGACGTCATCATCGATATAGGCGAGAGGCATGCGGAAACTTGGCACGAACTTCTCGCGCGGCACGTCAAGAAAAGCCTGGAGCAAGGGTTTGTCGGTCACATCAGTCGTGCGCAACTGATTGTCGACCATCTTGATCCGCAGGTCTTCAAAATTCAGCGTCATGGTCTACAAGCTCTCTTCAAGGCACCCGCAACGCAAAGCGCTTGCAAGCGCGTGACATGCTCCTGACGATCGGTACGGACCTTACGGCCTTTATGGTTACCCATCCGTGACCAGAAGCGATAATTATCAGAGGATGTGGCAAAAATTTCCATCAGCGTCAATGAATGACTAACGCCGCACACTGATCCCCTTCCGATAATTTCCCGATGCGGCATCCGCGCACCACCCACAGTGATAGTTCCTTTAACCCTAGGGTTAATCCGGGATTGAATAGATTGGCTGCACCTGTCATTCTATACTTGCAGATGGGAGTCGTCCTGCGAACGGTAGGAATGCAAAGCAGATGATTGAGATCAAGGGATTCAATGACTTCCCTATAAGCCAGGATGAGCTGACCGGGCTGGCGGACAGAGCTGCACTTGAAGACCATCTCGATAGTCTTTGTGGCTCCTACGCCCAGAGTGACTTCGATGATCGCTTGCAATTTGCTATTCTTTGTATTGATCTCGACGGTTTCAAGAAATTCAACGATCAATACGGACGCGCCGAAGGCGATAGTCTTTTAAAGCTTGTAGCAGATCGCCTGCAATCATGCCTGCGCAAGAATGATGTTGTCTATCGCATGGGGGGTGATGAATTTGCCATTGTCCTGTTGCAGGCGACGTCCAACGAGGTAGCCAGCGTTGCCGACCGTATTATCGGATCGGTGTCGCAACCCTATGATCTCGGCGGTCCCGAGCCCGTGGCCATCAGCGTCACGATTGGAGCCGCCCTCGCACCACGTGACGGCGATACGCCGGAAAGCCTGCTCTGGTGCGGTGATGCTGCGCTTTATATCGCCAAGAAGGCCGGCAAAGGCGTCTATCGCCGATATTCCGAACGGCGTTCCAGCTAATCGGTCCTTGTTGCGCTAAAATTCGTATTCGAATTTTTCGAGATCTCTCTTCCATATCTGCTCGACGAGCTTTCGCTCCACCGGCGTGTAATACTCCTGATAGGCACCGCGCTTGCTGGCATTCTTGCGGGTGAGTTCCGGGGACTCGTCCAGGTCCAGCCGCGTGATGATATCGGCGAACGCCTCCTCCATCCGTTCAAAGCGGTAGACCTGGTCCACCAGCAGTTTGCCGTCGAAATCGCACAGCATCGAGCTTTGATCGCGGGGGCGCCACAATGCGCGGCGGCGCTCCTGGCGCAGGAAATCCGCGAAACTCTGCTTCTGGGCGTCTTTATGGCGATGATGGTTGCCCTGGCCGCGCACGAAAGCGTAGCGCGAGACAGCGAGATCGTAAGGGTTGCGCACAAGTCCGAATTTGAAGGCCCCTTCGAAGAAAGGGCGTGGCAATTTCAGCTTTGCCCAGCGCACCGAGGCATGCGGGCCAAACTGAATGTCGACATCTTCCGCGACAGGCAGGTGCGACAGAAGCCGCCGCCATTGGCCGGAGGCTTTCTTCACGGCATAGGGGCGCAGGGCCCGCTTCAACGCTTGGCCACCTGTCTTTGCAACATGAACAAAGATAAAATTTTTCTCGACAGAAACGAACATCCACCACCTTCTCAAGGATCGCGGTCCACACGATGATGCAAATTTGTAGGTGCAGTCGTCCGCCAGGAAGGCCGAACTCAGTATAAAGCGTCAACCAGCCTGCAATAGACAGATACAGAAGCAGTCTTGAACGCAGACCATCGGCAAGCGAGATATGAGGAGAGCCCCCTCTCACGTTGTCTAATCTGCGCAACGGCGCTCGTAAGCTTGTCCCCTACATATTGCATGGCACTACCCCCAGGAAAGATGCCTATAGACGAAAGTATGACACCTTCTGAACTCACGTCAAGAAACCTATGGGCTGAATGTCATGGCAACCGAGCGAACGATGAACCGACATCGGCATCGATAGGATCTACCAGCCTTCACAACCACCGTCGCTGGCTTGTCATGTTTTGCGCGTAGTTCTGACGGGAGCGCGCATTCAATTTCGTGTTGCCGCGAAGCAACCCAGAGAAGAAATAATTAATCACACAACGATGTGATCACAACTGTCGGTTGCAGGTGCGGTCGAATCGCGCGTAGTACTTTTGGGCTATTTTGGGGCAGATCATTCGGGGGCATCATGAGCGGCAGAGCCGTTGGAATTCTATTCACCAGCAAGGAAAAACTGCTGGCGGGCRCCTGCTCGGCCGTACTTGCGATAGGTGGCCTGCTGCCGTCACCGGCTTCGGCCGCCACCTTTTTTGTCGCCAACGATGCGCAGCTCCGGGCGGCGATCAGCACCGCGAACGGCGACGGGGATTCTACCGCGACGATTGTAGTGACCAGCAGTTTCGCAGTGACCAATACGGCCTTGCCGTCGCCAGCCAAACCGATCACGATCGATGCGCAAGGTTTTACTCTCTCGGGAACCTATAACGCCGCAACCGTGGGCAGTAGAGGGGCAGTTCATCTCTCGGGTCCGTTTCCATCTGGCTCCCAGATCACGTTTTCCGGCGCGCTGGTTGCCGGTGGCGCTGGCCCTGCTGGCACGACAGCTGGACAGACAGGAATCTGGCTCAACCAGTCAGCTGCGGCCGTCAACAATGGTTCGGTTACTGGTGGAGCAGGCGGCGGAGCAGGCGGATCCGGAGGGACGGGTGTTCGGATTTTTTCAAATTCGTCGCTGACCAATAATGGCATTATCCAGGGAGGCGCCAGCGCCACGGCGTCCGGTGGAAATGGTGTCGATATTGGTGGTGCCACTGGAACCAGCACATTGGTCAACAATGGAACGATTCGCGGCGGTGATGGTCCTCTAAATGGGACGACTCCGACAGCGGGGGCCGCGCTGTATGCCCGCATAGGAACCGGAATCATCGTTAATAACGGTGCGATCGAAGGCGGAGCCGGAGCGATCGCTATCCTCAACAACTCAATTAGCGCCAGTTTGGACCTTATAAATAGCGGGACCATTCGCGCTGGGGCCGGCCAGGCCAATGCCATTTTGCTTCAGCCGGGTGCAACAAACTCATTGACCCTCGAGCTGCAGGCCGGTTCGGTCATCGAAGGAAACGTCATCGCCCACGCCACCGGAACCGGCGACACGTTGCGCCTCGGTGGCGCGGCAAACGATATCTTCGACGTTTCGGCGATCGGTCCACAATACCAGAACTTCGATACCTTCGAGAAGACTGGCACCAGCACCTGGGCGCTGACCGGCACAGGCACGGCCACCACGAACTGGAACATYCAGGACGGCACCTTGCAACTTGGCAATGGCGGCACCAGCGGCAGTGTCATCGGTAATCTCACCACTGCCAGTGCCGGGACGCTCGCCTTCAACCGCTCAAACACGTTCACCTTCGACAATCTCGTTCTGGGCACTGGCGCGATCAGCCAGATCGGCACCGGCACGACGATCATGACCGCCGACAATTCCGCCTTCGCAGGCAGCACCACGATCAAGGCGGGCACGCTGTCGGTGAACGGCATTCTTGGCGGGACGGTGAATGTTCAGACGGGCGGGCGGCTGCAAGGCACTGGCGAGGTCGGTACAACGAYGAGCGACGGTACGATCGCGCCCGGCAACTCGATCGGCACATTGACGGTCGACGGCAACTACACCGGCAATGGTGGCACGCTGGTGATCGAGTCCGAGCTCGGCGGCGATGCCTCGCCCACCGACCGGCTTGTCGTCACCGGCGACACCGCAGGCACGACCAGTGTGCGGGTGACCAATCTCGGCGGAACCGGCGCCCAAACGGTCGAGGGCATCAAGATCGTCGATGTAGCGGGAGCATCCAATGGCACATTTTCACTGCTGGGCGACTATGTGATCGGTGGACAGCAGGCGGTCGTCGCCGGTGCCTATGGCTATACATTGAACAAGAATGGCATGAGCACCCCTGGTGATGGCGACTGGTACCTGCGTTCCCAATTGGCACCGACCAGTTCGCCGACGACACCGCCAGTAAGTGGCCCACTCTACCAGCC
>NZ_JBFUMG010000363.1:0-4662 GCF_054049495.1 Phyllobacterium sp. P5_D12
GTCCTATGTCGCCGTCAAACAGACGCTCCCAGCTCTTCTCGATGGGGAGTTCCTTTCGGCAAACGTCGCCGAACTCGTTCTTCCCCTCGATGTGATCGTCCATTCCATCGCTATCGCCTCCGTGAGTGATGCGACGATGGTGAAACGTACGACGTTAATAATTGGTGGCTGAGTCACCCCAGAGAAATTACCGGTCTCACAAGAAGTATCCGGATCGGATGCGCGAACGCGACTATTGCGAACGAGGTTGAAATGACCGGATACCCAAGAGCCGAGCCTTACCTGGAAGCATGAGAAGCGGCGGCTAAAGCAGATCGAGGAACAGGGAGCTGCAGAAGCCTCAGAACGCGAGGCTTTCCAGGCACACAAAGAACGGCGCGAACGTCTGTGGAGCGTGCCAGAGTCGGCCAAGGACGCCTACATCGAAATGGCGGACTCGATTGGCACAGACAGCGCCGAGAAGATCCTGGCATTCATTGAAGCAATGAAGGACGCAAGCTAGGTCGTGATTCGTAATCCGAACGGATTATCACCGTATTTTTGCCGACCTGTTGTCTTATTTCGGACATTTTCCAACCACGTTGCATTTGCGCAACAATGGGCCCTTTTGGTTCGAAATATCGCCTTTTCGAGCACATTCGACCATCTTCTTGGTCAAAATCGTTCTTGCAAGCATCCAAAACACTCGCAAATCTCGATTCTAGGCGTTTCGATCTAGTGGTTCGCCCGATCGAGAGCCTCTTGAAACGAGTTGCGCGCTATCACGGCTTCGTTACCTATACGTAATTGTAACGAATTGACCCGAGTTTGAGCGCAAGTGCAGGGGTTTTGGGAGGGCTTAATGAATAGAACAATATCTACGGTGGTCGGCGGCGCTTTGTTTCTAACAAGCGTTGTCACCGGAGCCCAGGCTGGCGGCCTTGAGCGCAGTGGATACAGTTGGGATCTTCTATTTACTAAGGGAACAGTTGCGACCGATGCAGGCGTCACTCACGTCATGCCGGAGCGGAGAATCAAGAATGCGCGCGATACCGATCCGAGCAATGGGCCGGGCTTCGGAAGCACGAGCGTAGACGAGACCCCTTCATACAATATACCTCGCTGGAGCGGCAAGGTCGGCATCACGCCAGAGTTCGATTGTTTGGCGAGCTATCAAGAGCCGTGGGGCGTTCACACCGATCCAGGCTATGCCTGGCAGGGTAACGCCAGCAACATCGAAACCGAGATTACCAGCCACGATTATGGTTTGACCTGTTCCTACAAATGGCAGGTAGGCCCCGGCTTCCTTCGAGGCATAGCTGGCGTCTCGTATCAGGAGATCGAGGGCTTTAAGACCAGGATGGTCAACAGCAACATTCCACTAAGTGGACTGTTTCCCGGTTATGATGGCACCGGAACGCTCGACATTAAAGGCGATGGTTGGGGCTGGCGCGCTGGTGTTGCCTATGAGATTCCTGAATACGAAATGCGCTTCAGCCTTATCTACAATGCAGAGGTTGACCTCGGCGAAGTCAACGGCACCGTCGACTTGACCGAGATCCCGAGAGCGCTTGCGTCTGCCAGAAATCCCTTTTTAGGAGCAGTCACAGACGTATATGGCACAGCAACCCTACCACAGCAGCTTGAGTTCAAATGGCAGACAGGCATCGCTCCAGACTGGCTCGCCTTTGGCACGGTCAAGTGGACCGACTGGAGTGTCCTCGGTGTTATCCCCTTCTGCCCCGTGGTTACAAAGTCGTTGGGCTCATGCAGCCCTAGCTCTCCATTCCGTCTCACATCTCTCGATCTGATGTTCCAGGACGGTTGGTATGTTATGGCTGGCATTGGACATCAGTTTACTCCAAAATGGAGTGGCGCTGCTCAAATCAGTTGGGATCGGGGAACATCAACTGGCTTGACCACGCAGACCGACACCTACCTGCTTTCAGCCGGCGTTCAATACCAGCCGAACAAATCTTGGCAACTCCAGGCCGGCGCTGCGGTGGGCATGTTGTCCTCGGGCAGCTACGGTCCAACAGCTTGCGAGGGCAATCAGCCTTGCGGCGTCGACGCTGCCTATGACTTTGGCGATGACTTCGTGTCGGCTCTGTCCGTCTCCGCGAAGCTGAAATTCTAATCGAACTCAGAAGCCAAGGTCACGCCTTAAACGAGACCTTGGCTTCATAGAGGATCTTCCGGACGCTCGGGCGCGAACAGTGATGCTTGAATGTCAGTTCCGCCGTCGTCAGCCCCGTCTTCGCATCGGCAATGACAGCCTCTCGGTCAATGATCCCGGACACATCGATATCACGCCGTAGCAGCGATTTCTTGACCGCAGCGTAGTTTCGGTTCCCAAACGCAATGCCGATATCAGTCAGGCTCCAATCGCGCAGCCGCACCCACGCCTCGGCGATCGCATCGTCTCGGGCATCAACAATGTATGGCTTGCGTGACCTATCGATCAGATCCGCACTCGACAGTCTGTTGCTCTCCGCAACGACGCGGATGATATCCTCTACTGAGGGAGCGATGAGATCATCGAGCGCTTTATAGGTGTTATCCATGTAATGTTTCCACGATTCAGACAGTTACCCAATATCTATCCGATCCTGGCTTGTATATTCATTTTCTAATTCGCAGCTTGTTCAAAGTCGGAAGTGATGGATAAACGTTCCTTTGAAAATGCCGATAACGGCGTGCTGGTCGATTCTTAATTGTACCCAAAAGGTCACAAGCACGACCTGCTGTAATGGGCTCAAGAGGATAGGCCTGGACGATAAATGTCATCCAGCGTAGCGCATAGCGTGGAATTTGCGAAAGACGGTATTTTACCTCTAACGTATCTTTCCAATCGCAGCTACACTCGTCACTGCCGCGAACCGCCTTTGCCACCTGGTCTCGACGACTCGGGAGCCGTGTTTCTATCCGGAGCTCTTGGGGTATCCTGCGCTCCACTTCTGGCAGGCAGCCACATGGCTTCGGCCCGGGCTCTAATCCCCTCGAGGAGCAACCGCGCTATATTCTTAGCAAGCGACATATTGTGGCCTTTCATCAGCAAAAGCTTCATTTTAGTGAACGCAGATACGTGCGCCAACCGCCGATATGAGTAATATCTTCAGCTCCACTGGTCGCATGTGCCTCACAGAGAAAGCCGGACACAGCTGAGCCGTCATCGAGCGTAACCTTGCCGATGCTAAGAGGGCCCGGGATGTTTTGTACGAATTGGCCGAATGCATCCGGAGGCATCAACCAGACCTCGACCTCGAGTCCTGGGCCCTTGAAACCGGGTTCTCGGATGAGGCCAGGCTTAGGCGGCACTGTCGCGGGAAGTGYGAACAGCCGGTAGTCTTGCGCCGTCCGGCAGGTTTTCAGCAGGCGTCCACCCGGTGCGGTGAGTTGGTGATTGAGTGGCATTCCAGAGAGATGCGCCCCAACCACGACGATGGGAACAGAACCATCATTAGGGGGGACGAAAGCGCTTTGATCGGGGATATGCCTGTCGCGATCGACTCCCATTCCGGATGCGGCCGCACTGTGCAGCGCGTCGGCTAGAGGCACCAATGCATCGTCGGCAAAGGCGGGCGCAATAAGCGTCACGCCAGCTGGAAGATGACTTTCGCTGTCAAAGCCCGCCGGCACTGCAATGGCGGCGCAATCCAGAAGATTGACGAAATTGGTGTAGCGCCCGAGGCGACCGTTGAGGACGATCGGGTCGGCTTGCATTTCGGTGACCGTATAGGTTGTCGGTGCGGTTGGTAGAAGCAGAGTATCTGCCTTTTGCCATTCAGCGTCGGTTTTCCGGCGTAGTTCCTCAAGCTTGTAACGGCCATTAAAGGCGTCGACGRCAGTCTTGCCTTTGGCGCCCTCGATGATGGTTCGTACGACCGGGTCGAAATCCGCTGCGTTCGTCGCAAGGAAGCCTTCCACCGCCGCAAGGYGTTCAGCCACCCATGGCCCTTCGTAGAGCAGGGCTGCAGCTTCGCGGAAGGGTCCGTAATCGAAGGGCACTATGGTTGCACCCAGCGCCTTCACTGATTCAATAGCCTGATCATAAAGCCGCTCGACTCCGACGTCGCCAAAGAATTCCCGCTCCGCACCTTCAAGGACACCGATCCGAATCCCGGTGCCCGGTAATGAAATCGAGCGCGCATGACGCGAAAATGCGTCGGCGACATCAAATCCCTCCGCCACCTTCCGAACGGCGACACCGTCGCGAACCGTAGCCGCGAATATCGTCACGCAATCGACGCTTCTGCACGCTGGAACGACGCCCGTGTTCGGCAACAGACCTGGGGTGGGCTTAATACCGACAAGATTGTTGAAGGCGGCGGGAACGCGTCCCGATCCCGCCGTATCTGTGCCGAGGGCGAAACTCGCAAGACCGGATGCGACTGCGACCGCCGATCCACTGCTCGATCCGCCCGAAATGTAGTCTGGATTGAAAACGGAGCGCGGGGCGCCATGTGGCGAGCGCGTTCCATTGAGACCCGTCGCGAACTGGTCCAGATTTGTCTTCCCGATCACGATGGCGCCGGCGGCCTTGAGACGCGCGACGACAGTCGAATCCGTGCCCGGATGATAGGCATAGGCAGGACATCCAGCCGTGGTCGGCAAGCCAGCAACGTCGATATTGTCCTTTACGGCAAAGGGAACACCCCAAAGCGGCAGGCTGTTGGGCTCCGG
>NZ_JBFUMG010000364.1:0-4621 GCF_054049495.1 Phyllobacterium sp. P5_D12
ATATGGTCCATCTTTCCGGCAACATCGTCGCAAAGGACTTGAAAATGGATAAACATTTCCTTCGCCTTTGCTCCTTGTATCCGAAAAGATGGCCTCATACCATTTCCATCAGATTCATGAGTTTACGACCTACCTCAGGGAAGCAGGATTCCCTCGTCGAGGCAATGACTTACCAGAGATTTCTGCCGTCCAGTGTTTCCACCGGTAAGGAACCTATATCGAAATTGTCGAAGAGGCGGACGTTGACACTAATTCGTGGCTTGTCGAAATCCGGCTTGTAGTCAGTCCATGTCGGCAATTGTGAAAATGTCCCGCAACCGCAGACGTTGCAGTGATGATGCTTGCTAAAGCCATTGCGTGAATAGACAGCGTCGGCCTCGGGCGTTACCGAAAGCCTCACTTGATCCGGCGTATAGTACGCCCAGAGCGCGCCGCGTTTTGTGCAAAACGTACAGGTGCACGCTGTTGCAATGGCCGGCGCCTCACTGATTTCGAATTTGATTGCGCCACAGTGGCAACTTCCCAGAATTGTCATGAGCTTTTCCCGAGATCATTTTTTCATCAGGTAATGATAGCGATAGAGTTCGCGATTGAAACCAATAATCGCGTTCCTATACGGCTTGGCCGGCAACCCAGCCCGATGACCATGCCCATTGGAAATTATAGCCGCCGAGCCAACCTGTTACATCGACGACTTCACCGATAAAATAAAGACCTTTTGTGGATCTGGCTTCCATCGTTTTCTGGTCAAGCATATCCGTATCGACACCGCCGAGCGTCACCTCTGCCGTACGGTAGCCTTCGGACCCTGCCGGCCTGACTTGCCATTCATTGACCGATTTTTCCACCGCAAGAAGCTGCTTGTCCGAAACATCCGCCAGATGCGCTTCTATCCCGCTGTTCTCTGCGATCAGTTGTGCCAGACGTTTTGGCAATAGTTCACTGAGTGCCGTCTGCAGCGCTTGCCGGCCGTTGCGGGTGCGCGCGCCGCGTAGTGCCTCGAAGATTTTGACGCCCGGAAGCATGGCAACCGAAATCACATCGCCTTCCCGCCAATAGGATGAAATCTGCAGGATAGACGGACCACTCAGACCGCGATGAGTAAACAGCATGGCCTCGCTGAACCTGGTTTTGCCGTGGCTGACGACTGCATCGACGGAAATGCCAGACAAGGGCTTCAGCGGCGCCAGGGTGTTCTCGTCGAAAGTCAGTGGCACCAACGCCGGGCGTGTTTCGGTGAGCGAAAGCCCAAATTGTCGGGCAATATCGTAACCGAAACCAGTCGCGCCCATTTTTGGTATGGATTTTCCGCCGCAAGCAACGACAAGGGACGAACACCGCACGTGTTCGCCAGACAGATCGAGTTCAAACGCATCGCCTGACTTCGCGATGGAATCGACCGTCGTGCGCAAACGGAGCTCAACCCCTACCCGTTTCATTTCCGCCACCAGCATATTGATGATCTGCTTGGCCGAGCCATCGCAAAAGAGTTGACCGAGCGTCTTTTCATGCCAGGCAATGGCATGGCGATCAACGAGACCGATGAAGTCGCGCTGGGTGTAGCGGCGCAAGGCCGAGATGCAATAATGCGGATTCTTGCTGATAAAGTTCTGCGGCGCAGCATTGAGATTGGTGAAATTGCAGCGGCCGCCGCCCGATATACGGATCTTTTCGCCAGGAGCGGCGGCATGGTCGACAATAAGCACTGAGCGGCCGCGCTTGCCTGCTTCAACGGCGCACATCATGCCCGCGGCGCCAGCACCTATGATGAGAACGTCCACCTGTTTCATGGCGATGGCAAAAGCTCGCCCGTCCGCCCCGTCAGGCGGTAGGCGACCAGTCCGATCCATTCTCTGAGCGCTATCGACAAATTCTGCAGCGAATCCTGAGGATTGTCATGCGTAACGCCTATACCCTCGTCACCCGAGGTCCGGTAGTCGGAGGGCCAAGGCACGACATCGAACCCGACCGTGCGAAAAATCCCCATGGAGCGCGGCATATGGAAGGCTGACGTAATCAGCACCCAGGTTTCGCCGGGTTTCGGCTTCACCATGTCCTTGGTAAAAACCGCATTTTCATAGGTGTTGCGCGACTGGCTTTCCATAATGAGACGATCCGGTGCGATGCCGAGCGCCGTCAGCAAACGGGGTGCCGTCACACCATCGCCCTCGCCCTTGAGCAACAAATTACCCGATCCGCCGGTCACGACGACCTTGGCTTGCGGATGGCGCGCTGCGAGAATTGCCGCTTCGACAAACCGGTCGCCGCTAGAGTTCATTTCATAGCCGCCGCGGACAAGATTCACACCGCCCTCGAGGCCGCCACCAAGCACAATGATCCCGGCGATCTTTTCCGGCAACGAGGCCGGACGCTGAAAGCGATCCTCGAGCGGATGCATCATCAACGCGCCCAGCGACGTCCATGCACCAAGGCCGAGGATCAGAAAAGCCCCCGCCGCTGTCACCAAAGCGAAACGCCGCCAAACCAGCAGCAGCAGAAAAAACGTCAGACCGATCAGCAATATGGAGAAATTCAGCGGCTCGGCAAAGAACCAGAGGATTTTGGACAGAGTGAAGAACATTCTATCTCAGCTCCGCCAGCATTTTTACCTTGTCCATCTCACGCTCGAGGCTCGTTGACCATTCCGGCCCCTGTTCGATGACAGTGAAGCCTTCGCGCTCGTAGAGACGGATGGCCTTCACATTGCGCGCATGGGTGCTGATACGTGCACGCAAATACCCCGCGTCGCGAATATTGGCCATCAACGTGCGGAGAATTGCCGAACCTATCCCTTGGCCCTGAACGACGGGATCTACCCACAGATCGGAGATATAGTCGTTGTCCTCTTCCCGGGCGCCCCAGCCAAGCACGACGTTGTCCAGTTCACCGACCAGAACGTTCCCGTAGGATGTTTCTGCGAAGGCGCGGAATGCCTTTTCGACGTGCATTCGCATGCCGGGCAATTCGGGTTCGAACGAAAAGACGTTTGACGCCCAGGCGCGGGCGCCGACCGCAGCGATGGCTGCAATGTCGGCTTCTATTGCACGCCTGACTACCACCATTTCGGAGCGTTGAACTTGCCTGCCGCCTGTTCGATGACATAGGCGGTCTGGAACAGTGTTTCCTCGTCGAACGGCCGCCCGATAAGCTGCAGGCCAAGCGGCAGTCCGCGCGCATCGAGGCCAGCGGGGACAGCGATCCCCGGAAGACCAGCCATGTTCACGGTGACGGTGAAGATGTCATTGAGATACATTTTGACCGGGTCTGCTGCCATATCCTGATCGGCAATACCGAATGCCGCGGAAGGCGTGGCTGGCGTCAGGATCGCATCGACACCCGCGTGAAAGACGTCCTCGAAGTCCTTCTTGATCAGGTTCCGCACCTTCTGCGCCTGAAGGTAGTAGGCGTCGTAATACCCAGCCGACAGCACATATGTGCCGATCATGATGCGGCGCTTGACCTCTTCGCCGAAGCCGGTGGCGCGGGTCCTTTCGTACATGTCGACGATGTCCTTGCCTGGGACGCGCAGGCCGTAGCGTACGCCATCATAGCGGGCAAGGTTCGATGAAGCCTCCGCAGGCGCCACGATATAATAGGCAGGCAGCGCATATTTCGTATGCGGCAGCGAGATATCCACGATCGAAGCGCCGGCGTCTTTCAGCCATGCAATGCCCTGCTGCCAGAGCTTTTCGATTTCTTCCGGCATACCATCGACGCGGTACTCCTTGGGAATGCCAATCTTGAGCCCGGCAAGCGGCTTGCCGATGGCCGACTCGTAGTCGGGTACTGCGATATCGACCGACGTTGTGTCCTTCGCGTCGACCGAAGCCATGGATTTGAGCAGGATCGCCGCATCACGCACATCACGTGCAATCGGACCGGCCTGATCCAGCGATGATGCGAAGGCGACGACACCCCAGCGCGAGCAGCGGCCATAGGTCGGCTTGATGCCGACGGTGCCTGTGAATGCAGCCGGCTGGCGGATCGAGCCGCCGGTATCGGTGGCCGTGGCACCGGCGCAAAGCCGTGCGGCGACCGCAGCGGCTGAGCCGCCAGAGGAACCGCCGGGTACCAGGTCGGCGTTGGAGCCCTTGGCGCGCCACGGGTTCTTTACCGGACCATAGTAGGAGGTTTCGTTCGACGATCCCATGGCAAACTCATCCATGTTGAGCTTGCCGAGCATGACCGCGCCATCCGCCCAGAGATTGGCGGTGACGGTCGACTCATAATGCGGCTTGAATCCGTCGAGGATATGCGATGCAGCCTGGGTGTGAATGCCTTCGGTACCGAACAGGTCCTTGATGCCAAGCGGAATGCCTTCGAGTGCTCCGGCATTGCCCGAAGCAAGACGTGCATCCGAAGCTTCCGCCATCTCCAGCGCCTTTTCCGGCGTGGTGACGATATAGGCGTTGAGTGCCTCGTTAGCGTTCTCGATCGCCTGGATATAAGCGCCAGTCAGCTCCGTAGCGGTGATCGCCTTGGCTTTCAGCTGCTCGCGCGCCTCGGCAATGGTGAGAGCGGTCAGATCGGTCATAGTCTTTTCTGGTCCTTATTGAGCTGGCGCGAGGGTCAGCCACTTTTCGTAAAATGCACTGTGTTCGGAGTCCGGATAGTCGAGCAG
>NZ_JBFUMG010000365.1:0-4616 GCF_054049495.1 Phyllobacterium sp. P5_D12
AGCTGGCCCATACGCACGCCAGCCTCGGCGGCACGTCCGAGGTGCAACCGCTTTACCATGCCGCCGCCCTTGCCAATGGCAAAGCTCTTGATACCCGAGGCCGCCGAACAGCTTAATCCAATCGAAGAAAGGAGCTGGTCGCGGGACAGGTTCATCACAATTCCTGCTGCGGTGGCTGCGGCCACCGGCGCTGCCAGGCTGGTAACATGAAAGCCCCGGCGGGACGGTTCGGCCCCGACGGCAAGACCGATGCGGTGCATTACTTCATAGCCGGCAATAATTGCCTCCAGGAGCTTTGCGCCGCTGGCATTGACCGCCTCAGCCGCGGCAAGAGCAGCCGGGATCACCGCAGCACCAGGATGGGTAACCGATTCCGCAATGAGATCATCAAGTTCATAACCGTGAATGGCCGTGCCATTGCACAAAGCGGCACCTGGAGCCGCCACGCGGTCGGCGCGACCAATAATGGCGCTTATTCCGTGCGTTCCTTCGGAAACGATCTCATCGGCCAGAATGCGCGACCAGGGCTGAGTTGCCCCGAAAACACCGCAGCCCAGCGCTTCGAGCAGACAAATTCTCGCTTGCGCCGTTACCGCCGCCGGAATTTCATCAAGCTTGATATCCTGCACGAACTCGATCAATTCGTGCGCATGACTTCGTATCGTCGCGCTGTCCATCGGGTGTCCTTTGTCTGGGAAAGAAATGGCATTATCTCAAAGCCGAATAACGCCGATGCCGTCCTCTATGTCGATCATTGTACCAAGCGGCGCCGAAAGTTTTTTGAGGCGCTTTAGTACAATCTCAGCATTCGCTGCATCGGCCAAGAACGGGCGTCCCTCAGTCAGGGCATGCGAGCCTTTGCCGGTCCGCCGGGTTATCGTTCCGTCGGATGTTGCCTGGCGACCCATTTCGACTGGGTGAAAGCGGATTTCCCGCAGGCCATCGCCGTCATAGGCCATTTCGATCACTGCCGAACTCCACCAGGGAACAAGATCGAGGCCGGGATGGAGTGGATAGGCAGCTGGTGTCAACGTCGGCAGTCGGTCGACATCGTGATCCCAGGCTTCATAGCTATCGTAAGGCACCTGGCGCACAAACTCCGACTGGGCGATGAAATTGCCGATCCCATAGAAAATCGGCTTGCCGCCATAAATCTCCACTCCAAGCGTCTTATGCCAGCCATGGCCAATATAAATGTCCGCTCCCGCATCGATGGCCGCCTTGGCAAATTGCCTTGCAAATCCCGGAGGATTATCGCTTCGCGGCCCTTCGGAAATATTGAAGTGATGGGCGACCATCACGAGATCCGCCATGGTAGCTGCCTCGTCTACGGATCGTAGATTTCCTTCGAGGTCGCGGGGATGGCACTCACTCGAAACCTTGAAATTTTCTCCGCGAATAAATCTCGCGGATGTACGCGTCGATTGATCGCCGGGAAAATTGAAGGCAATCTCCTCTCCTGCATCACTCTCGCGCTTGCCGCCTATGCCAAGCTGTCTGGCAACGCGTTGCAATTGGTCGGCGGCCTGGGCGTCTACCTCGTATTTCATCGTCACCCGGAGCGGGTTGACCCCTGGGCGTCCGAGCAACTGTGCCTTTGGATGGCTGGCCCACTCATAGGCCTTATTGCCGGAACTGACGGAAACGAGGGCAACCCTGCCCTTTCGTGTTTCAAGATAGGCCGGATCGCGGGCTTCCTCGAGGTCCCGCCCGGTCCCAGCACAAGCAAATCCGGCTTCACGGCAATGCCGGATTGTCGCTAGCAATCCGGGTGCGCCGAAATCGAAACTGTGGTTGTGCGCCAGCGAAAGCAGATCGATACCGGCAGTTTTGAGTTCGGCCGCGAGTTTGGGCTCAGCGATCATGTAGCTCGCCACCCAATCCCCGCGCGAGGCCCAATCCAGATCGTCCGCATCTCCGAAATTCATTTCCAGATGCGCATAAGCGACATCCGAACTGCGGAGTAAATCAAGAACACCGAGAAACTCGGGTTCTTCGTAGACCGAAAACGGCCGGGAAATCATGCACTCCCCGGCAAGTACCACTTTCCAATCCCTGTTTAGCGACATTGCCTCTTCCCGACCTAGTAATAAGCGCGCTCCGCCCCGAGCAGACTTTCGCGAAACCGGTCCTTCAGATAGGCACCGTCACGCACGCGGATTGACATGGGATAGCGCTGGGTATTGACCTTGATGACACCGAAAAATGGTCCCTCGGCACCGAAAAGCTTTGGCACCAAGGCTTCAAGCTCTGCTTCGGTATAAATGGTTTCGCTTTGGGTGAAGCCACAGGCTTGGGCTACCGCAGCAAGGCTGACGCCGCGTTGAGTATGCGTCGCCTGCATTCCAGTTTCGCTATAGTGTTCATTGTCTATGACGGCGATGGCGAGATTCCTGGGGTGTTGCGCCCCAATCGTCGCGAGAGCTCCGAGACCCATAAGCGCCTCTCCATCCCCTGTCATGACCAGCACCCGGCGGTCCGGCTGGGCAAGTGCCAGTCCAAGACCCGTCATGGCCGCTGCACCCATGCCACCCCAGAGGCAAAACGTGTTGGGATGATCAACTGTACCCGCATCGTAGGTGGTTGATCCAAGTCCCGTGACCATGAGCGTATCGCCTCTTTGCGCGACAATGGTCCTCATGACGTGACGTCGATCGAGCGTGCCTTTTTTCCTGTCGGTCATCATTATTTACTCCAGTCCTTGAAGCCGAGGAGGCGCTGGCTGAGAAGAACCGCTACAACGCAGTTAGAAGAAAAGGCGAGTTGGGACGCGGCATAGACGACCTGCCCAACCTCATCCGCGTGATTGGCGCGCTGGACATAGACCCCCATATCCTGGAATACCCGTTCGGTGTTTTGACCCATGGGCAGTTGCCACGGGTTGAACTCACCCCACTCACCACGCATCGTGACGATCATAAGCAGGGGCATGCGGCAGTGGAGTGGAACACTCAGCATGTTGATGCAGTTTCCCGCACCTGATGACTGCATCAAGAGAGCGCCGCGGTCACCGCCGAGCCAAGCCCCGGCAAGCATTGCGATGCCTTCTTCTTCCGTCGTCAGCGAGACTGCTGTGATATCCGGATCGCCCGTACAGCTCGCTATGAGTTCGATATGTCCGGCATCGGGAACGTAGGCGACTTGCTTCACATCCGCTTTCTTGAGCGCATCAAAGATATCACCTGGCCAGACGCGGGATATAGATTCGTGTTTCACGTCAACTCCATGCAATTTGTGGGTATTTTGGTAAGCTCTGCCGATCGATCCGCAAKTCCCAAGCCGTGCGGATCGTTTCAATTCTCGGTCAGACTGCGCGACTTTAGAGCTGGTTAGCGACGCCCGAATCTTTGATCACTTGTGTCCATTTCTTGATGTCTCCCTCGATCTGTTTGGAGAACTCTTCCGGGGTATTGCCGACGAGAACCGCACCTGTCGGCTCGAACTTGCTGCGGAAATCAGGGTCGTCGATCATGGCTTTGGCACCGTCGTGAATTTTATCGATGATTGCCTTATCGGTGCCAGCAGGAACCAACAGACCATACCAGAGGTCCGATTCAAAGCCGTCTAGGCCAGGCAATTCGGCAACCGCCGGTGTATCCGGCAGGGATGCGTTTCGCTTCAGACTGCTAACAGCAAGCGGACGAAGTTGGCCCTGCTTGATGTATGGCGAGGCGCTCAGGATTGACACGAACAAACAATCGATATGGCCGCCAAGCAGCGCCGTGATCGATGAACCGGTTCCCTTATAGGGCACATGCGTAATATCCAGCCCCCCGCGGGCTTTCAACATTTCCAGCGCCAGATGGGCGCCGCCACCGACGCCCGATGAACCACAGCCCAGCTTACCAGGGGTCTTCTTCGCCATCTCGATGAATTCCTCCATTGTCTTGGCTGGGGACGAGGGCGGCACAAGAAACACAAATGGGAGGGCCGAAAGCATCGAGACCGGCGCCAGATCCTTTACCGGGTCATACTTGACTTGGTCTCCAAACAGCTGAGGATTGATGACGATAGTGGCATTGGTCGTGAGAAGCAGCGTATAACCATCTGGCTTGGACTTCGCCACGATATCGGTGCCTAAATTCCCATTGGCTCCGGCCTTATTCTCAACTAGCACCGGATTGTTGTTCCACAGGCCTTCAAGCTTATGCGCCAACTGGCGGGAGACGATATCGGTCCCACCCCCAGCTTCAAATGGAGTGATGATCTTGACGGTCTCACTGGGATAGTCCGTTGCTTGTGCAAAGGCCGGCACGGTGTAGGCAGTAAATACGGTTAGTGCCAGACTGGCGATTTGGCTGCGATAGGCAAACATGTATTCCTCCCATATCTTTTTATCATTGAGCAAAGCTTATTAATCGCAATGCACCGAGGCAAAGCCTGATTTCCGATAGTAGTATTCGTTTGCAGCATACTGAGTTGCCAGGCCGGCAGTTGCATTCAGTGAAGCCTTGCAAAAGGGAATGCCATGCTGCGCTGGTCTTAATGCTGCCAGTCGACCCTATTTCGTTATCTGCTCCTGCTCGCGCCCGCGAAGGGTTGAGCGCACGTGTTCAGGGGTGAGCTCGGGGGTCAGTATTTCGATGAAGTCGAAAATAAAACGCCGGATATAGGTA
>NZ_JBFUMG010000366.1:0-4612 GCF_054049495.1 Phyllobacterium sp. P5_D12
GCATTCGAAGCAGCGCTGGTGGAGCGTGACAAGCTTGGATGTCCGACGAAGGGCGAGACGTGTCCACGTGCTACCAAATTCCTGACCGCGGATTTCCTCGCGCCTGCTCTTGCAAACTTGGTGTTTGTCGATGCACCGTCAAGCTTCTTGCCGCACGTTGGTCAGGTCGATCGCGGCACTACCCTCGAAAGAAGCTTCGAACAAGCAAGCGAAGGCCTGATGGCGCGGCCGTTCTTGAGCTTGTTTTCGATCGTGAAAGGCGAGGCGCCGTGGCGCCCCATTCTTCTGCTTAACGCCACGCATGAAGAAACCGGCAAGCGCATTATTACCGGCCACGTTCTTATTGAGCGGAATGTGTTTATCGACAGCTTGGATGCGCTGCACGTGTTGGGCAAAGACGTGCGGGCGAGTACGGCCGCTCACAACAGTGCGCGCTTTACCTATATATCTCCAGCTGGGGATCTTGGTGAAAAACGTGGTTCCGTCATCGACGGCGGATACTTTGAGAATTACGGCGCGCTTACCGCGCTGGAAATTGCCCGCGCTGCGAGGTGGGAACTGAGAGGCAAGAACCCGGGAGTTAAGCTGGTTGTCCTCATGATCAGCAGCGATCCAAGCCTCAAAGAAGCCAACGCGCTCGTTCGCATCAAAGAGGCTAAAGACCACGGTCAATGTCTTGTGAGCGTCGCCGAGCAGGAAGGTGATCCGTCGGGCGCCTCTGGCGCATCACAGAAGGTCGAAGGGTCGCCGAACTATCTTTCGCTTAATGAGGAAGACGTTCAAAATGCTTGGATTAACGAATTTATTGCTCCGTTCCAAGGCATCAAGAACGTGCGCGAGGCACACGGAAATCGGGCTGCGGCCGAACTCGCTGTCCAGGTTTGCGCGGAATTTCGCAATCCTGAAAATGCGCAAACGTCGCCGTCGGCAGCCTCATTACAGTCCCCGCAGATGCAAACTGCAGCCTCACTGGACAAGGCGAAGAACGAGAGTGTCAAGCAGTCCACTCACGTCGAGGCGAACAACGCAAATCCTTACTTCGCTCATTTGGCGATGTGCACGAAAGACGAATCCACGCCCGATCAACCCGCCCCCGTGCAGCCCCCGCTTGGTTGGGTAATGTCGGTTACGACTCAAAAGGCCTTTCAAGATCTACTCGAACAATGTGCGAACAGTACAGAGTTGCAGCAGCTCGAGATCGCTATTGGGAAGACAGAAAGCTTAAAGATCGCCCGCAACCCGTAACGCGGGCCTACTGGTAGGTTGTATTCCCGAGCACTGGCAAATCTGCCCCTCGTCTGTTTTCACTACGCGCCAAGCTCCGTATGCTCGCCGCTTAGACCGTTCGCGCAATGTTTCGGATTTGTGCCGAAAAGATCGCACAATGCCTCAAGTGGAACCGCGCTCTTAAAGCCATTCGATGCGGTTCCTCATGAAAAGGCGCAGTTACGCGGTAATTTGACGGTCGACTGACTTATCTAAAGCTACGCAATCGGAAAACCTTGGCTCATTTGAGCGCCTCCCGCCAGTGCGGATATGTGACGTAGGCGGTGATCGCCCCCTGCTCATGCGAGTGGATGGTGACCGACGTGCCCTTCGGCATATAGACAATCTCACCCAAACCGGCGGTGATAGGAGTCGCGACCGCTCGAATGATGCTTCGGTGATGGCGAACTTTTGAACAGCCATGGGATAACTCCGTTGTGGGGTTAACAGGTTGGCCGAAAATAACGCCTGAGCAGGTTCGTGGTTCAACGAGCAATAGTAGATGGCGAAGCGACACCTACTTCGCCAGCCCTGGCTCAGCGACGCTGCAACACGACCGGGGCACTCACGTCATTTTAACATTTGGTTCGCGCGACCAGAGGCGTAGTTTTCCGAGGTTTTTGATAAACGCGGGAATGTCGTTTGGACCGGAGAGAAGGATTACGCCTTCGTCAAGGTCATCCACGATGCCGGCCTTTTCGAACAGAGGTAGAGCAGCTTTGTTGTATCCGATAAACTTGCAGTGGGCGAAAGCATCGGCCACGAAGTCCCGGGCCGTAGAGTCTTTTGCAAGATCAACACCACCAGTGTCTGAAGGCAGAACGACGACCGCGTCATAGAGCACTGATGGTCCGCCACCGATCATCTGATTGCCTAAAACAATACTGCCGTCAGCGGCTTCCGCGCCACCCACAGCCGGAGTGATAATTTCAAATGTGGCTTTCTCACCAGCAAGCGCCTTCTGCAGAGCCTTCACAAGCTTGGGTTCGAAACCGTTTGTCAGCAAAATGCCAAGTTTCCGCCCCTCAAAGTGGCCGGGCCCTTTGTTCAGGATGCTGAGAGCGGGAGAGGCGGCGAGATCCTGACGTGTCGGCATGGCCGCATCTGCCGGAGAGGGCATATCTTTCAGTCCAAGTCCGCTTGCTACATTCGCAGCCAACCCTTCATCGATGTTGAGAAGATGCGAGACAACGCGCTCGCGAATGACGGGCGTCTGTACCTTGCTGAGCTCGAAGGTGAGCGCCGCGGCGACATGGTTTTGTTCCGGAGCGGTCTGACTGATGAAGAACTGCCGGGCCTGGCTATAGTGGTCGGCGAAGGACTCAGCACGCAGCCGCATCTTTTGCCCGGATTCCGTATCAGCGAAGGAGCGGAACCCGCGCTCTGGGGATTCTCTTGGTCCGTCTCCCCACGAGTTGGGCTGATAATTTGCTCGCCCGACAGGATTGCGCATGGCCATATGACCGTCTTGCTGGAAGTGTGCAAACGGACATTTGGGAGCATTGATGGGAAGGTGGGTGAAGTTGGGGCCGCCGAGCCGTTTCAGCTGTGTGTCGAGATAAGAAAAATTACGGCCCTGAAGCAACGGATCATTAGAAAAATCGATACCCGGCGGGACGTTTTGCGTCATGAAGGCAACCTGTTCGGTCTCGGCAAAGAAATTGTCGGGCATGCGGTCGAGGACGAGGCGGCCTACCGGAACGGGAGGCAGGACTTCCTCCGGTATGATCTTTGTTGCGTCAAGAATATCGAAATCGAAATTGTCGGCAAACGCCTGATCGAAGAGCTGAACCTGCAGTTCCCATTCCGGAAATGCGCCTGACTTGATCGAATCCCAAAGATCACGGCGATGGAAGTCTGGATCAGCTCCGTTTATTTTCACCGCCTCATTCCATGCCACTGATTGCAGTCCGAGCTTCGGCTTCCAGTGAAATTTGACGAAAGTGGATTCATCCTTCGCATTAACAAAGCGAAATGTATGGACGCCAAAACCTTCCATGAAACGGAAGGAACGTGGAATAGCGCGATCAGACATGACCCACATGATCATGTGCATGCTTTCAGGCGTCAGACTGATGAAGTCCCAGAAATTGTCATGGGCAGACTGAGCTTGAGGAAAGCCGCTATCAGGTTCCTGCTTGACCGCATGAACCATATCCGGAAAGCGAATTGCGTCCTGAATGAAGAAAACCGGAATGTTGTTGCCCACCAAATCCCAGTTGCCTTCCTGCGTATACATTTTGACCGCAAATCCTCTGACGTCGCGTGCCAGGTCAAAAGAGCCTTTGTTGCCCGCTACCGTCGAAAACCTGACGAAGGCCGGCGTTTTTTCTCCTGCCCGTTGAAAGAGGTCCGCGCGGGTATATTTCGCAAGCGACTTGTATGTTTCGAAATAGCCGTGTGCGCCATAGCCACGAGCATGGACAACGCGTTCAGGAATGCGCTCATGGTCGAAATGAAAGATCTTTTCCCGGAAATGAAAGTCCTCCAGGACCGTAGGGCCTCTCGCTCCGATTTTTAAGGAATTCTGGTCATCACCGACAGGCCCACCCTGTGCCGTCGTCATGACAGGCACGCCGCCTCCCGCCTGCTGATGCAACTCGCCGCCTGCACCACGGTTCAATGTCTGATCGTTAATTGTTGCCGTTTGAGGGGGCGTTAATTTGGATTTCTTGGGCATTGGCGTTCCTTTTGAGACCATCTCACAATTTCGGCCGGAACGATTGAGTTCACAGTCGCCGGCCTTTTGCACTTCTTACGACTTGGTCTGTAACCAACAGCAGTCGTCGTGGTTCCACCAGAAACGGAACGATGGGAAAAACACCATCTTGGGCGGGCCGCCGGATTGCGCACTCTGCTGGCCGTGGCGGCAGTCACGATATGGTGACGAGCTTTTTCCCACACCAATTGGCGAGAGCACGCTCCCGCCAAGCAATTATCCGTCTGTGGCTCTGCCGTTCAAACGCCGCACGCCGGAGCCACTTTCCTGTTCATTCCATTCAGGCCAGATGGGCTCTGCCTGATGCCAACGAATAGACCGCCTCGTCATCATCGCGCTGTCTGCCGCCGAGAGCCGCGGCAACGCTTGCGATAAATGCGCCCAGCAGCAATGAGAACGCTGCCATGAACGCCGCCGCGGCTGCGGCCTTTCTTGCACTGTCTGCTGCCTCGGCTGCCGAKTTYTTTGCRGCATCCGCCCGTRCRAGAACGGCRTCTACGCGTGCCTTCGCATCCGGCTCGTTCAGGCCGCTGCGCGCCGCAACCAATTGATCAAGGTACGTGCGATCTTCGGGAGGGAGCGTTCCGGTAGCTGCGGAGTTCAACAAAATGCGCGAAACCTCAGCAC
>NZ_JBFUMG010000367.1:0-4612 GCF_054049495.1 Phyllobacterium sp. P5_D12
GCTTCCAGAAATGCAATGAGCCGTGTCGTATGATCGCGGGCACGGCGGCGCTCGCGCGGAATGGAGCGCAATCCCGCGTTGAAGGCTGTGAGATGCGATCTCGTCTTGCCCCGTTCTCTGAGCATGGCGGACACGAGCATTGGACCCAGCCAGTGCTGGTGTTGCAATGGTTCGATATCTTCCCATGCGTCCCAGACTACTGCAGCCGCAAGTAGTGGTGGCAAATCACGGCTCCGGTCATGAACCGCCAGCCATCGCTCGATCCGCGCATCCTCATCCCAATCCGGGTCGTATACCAGCGGGTCACCATCCAGTGTGACCTCGGCCGATGGAGGCCTGCTCCCTCCCCTCCCCCCGCCAACCTCCGCTGGTTGCGCAAGCAGCCGCGACGAGCGGTCCAGCAACGCATCCAATTTCGCCAATTCGTCTTCGAAGGCGTTTTCGGCATCAGATTTGACCTCGGTCTCATCGTCCGCAACGGGTTCAACCGCTGGCATGGTTTCAGCAGATAGCACGGCAAACTCGCTGGTTGCCCGCCCGCGCAGATTAGCGAGACCTTTCGGACTGAACGACCAAGCCGGCGGGCTCGCAGCAATCTGGCGTCGCGTACGCAAAATGGCATGAGCCCTTGTCAGCTCATGCGTCGGAGTGCGGATGTCCATGCGTGCGTCATGGAGAACCAAATCTTCGACATGAACAAGCTCCCCTGCCAGCCAGAGAGCATTGCACGCCTCCATGAAATGCGAGCGTTCTATCCAGCCCTCATTTTCGCGCAAAAGTCCGTCGCGCGTCTGGCGTCCGTTCATGTCGCCGAGATCATTCTTGCGACCGACCCTGTCATCAAGCCGCGCCAACGCGTCTTCAGCAGCAATGACGGGTTGAAGCAGATCTTTGAGAGGTAACTCACCAGAATCATAAACCATTGAAACTATGGTAAACGATTGCTTAAACGGATGCTATAATGAATTTAGCTTCCGTTGGGCGAAGTGCAGGTACCGCCGGATAAACAGGATGAATCGTGTGGGAGGGCTGATTCGCATTATTAGCGTGTTTGGCGCCTCTAGCCAACCACGACCGTCGCTTTTCCAGAGACGCGACTGTAAAGATCGATGATGTCCTGATTAATCAGGCGAACGCAGCCAGATGACATCGACTGCCCGATCGACCGCCATTCTGGCGATCCGTGAATCCGATAGCCGGTATCGACGCCGTCCTTAAAAATGTAGAGAGCCCTGGCTCCCAGCGGATTTTGCGGACCCGGGTCCATGCCATTCTGATATTTGGCCAATTCCGGCTTACGCTGAATCATTTCGCGAGGCGGCGTCCACCGCGGCCATTCTTTCTTATACTGGATATTGGCGCGCCCACTCCAAAGAAAGCCGTCTTTGCCGATACCGACGCCGTAGCGAATGGCATCGCCGCCGGGTTGGACCAGATAGAGAAAGCGCTCCTGCAGGCGGACGACAATCGTACCCGGCTGCTCGCCTGTGGGATCGACAACTATCTGCCGCCGGAACTGGACTGGAACCTTTTGATACGGAACCGCTGGGAGCGAGTACGGGCCCTCCTCCACAGCAGCGTACATAACCTCCGGAACAGTTACCGATTTATCAATGCTGATTTGTGGCCGTATGCCACTGGTCGGCATTGCGTCTATATCCATGGACGGCAGTTCGAGGGTCGTTTGAGTGCAGCCGGTCATTCCAAGCACGGCCATAGACCCTGCACCCGCCAAAAGATGACGGCGGGAAATAACGGGAATCGGCTGTGTGGTCGTGGATGCCTGTTTACGCTGGGACAATTTCGTACTCGCTTACAAATATTGGCAATCGTTTAAACTGTATGGAAATGTGGTTTACAAACGATGAATCGAAGAAGAGCGTCTTAACCATCCTCAAAGATGGAGTTGACAGCTGTCAACTCAGCTTTAGCAGGGCTTCCCTCGCAGCAAGCCCACCCGCTTAGTTGACAACTGTCAACGCAGTCTTGCTCTGGGACTAACACTAAGGTCGAATTTTCAGATCCCCGACTCTGAAGTATTTAGTGATGCAATCCTGCGTTTTACGCCTACAATTTTTCTACGCCAGATTGTACCCTACCCAGGTTTGGATCTCCTTCACGCTCGATCAGGTATTTCACAATGGCAGATGATACGGCTTACAGTTTCAGGCAGAGAGTTCTCAGCAACGAAGAATCTAGCGCGCCCACAAACCCTGTGCAACATACGCTCAAGAATAGGACAGGCTCTTCACGCGACACCCAGCAGCAGTTGGTTCTGGCGGAAGAGTTTATCCAAAATAATATCTGCAATCCTGTCAGCATTTCAGACATCGCCAACGCCGCCGGCATCAACATCCGCGCCCTGCAGCGCCTGTTTCGCAAATACCGCGGAGCCACGCCAATCCAGGTTTTGCTGAATGGCCGCATTGCTGCAGCCCATGAAATCATTTGCAGCGGGAAAGCAACATCCGTGAGGGAGCTGGCGGCCAAGCTACACTTCTCAAATCCGGGCAGGTTTTCCAAGCTTTATCGCAAAATGTATTCGGTCGTTCCATCTGAACACATCGGCGTCTGGCAGAGCGAAAAGGCGAATCCGCGCGATTGACCAGCGTAGGTCGAGCGTATCAGCGATAAGCCGCGGTTCGATCCAGAAAGTCGTGGAAGTGCGCAATGACGCTGTCCCGATCGATGAAAATCACAGCATAGGCGGGCGGCTCGTGCGTAACCGCAATTCTATCCGGTGAAAAATCCAGTGCCGACTGATGGTTGGTGCCGCGCAGGACGCTGACGGGAATACCCCGCCAGCTCCCGGCGATCGGCCGATGTGCATGGCCAGCAAAAATATGCCGAACATTGCCGTGTTCCTTCAGCAGTGCGTAGAGCGCATCCGCTTCGATGATGCCCATCCGGTCCAAAAGCGGCATGTAAATAGGGAAAGGCGGGTGGTGTGAGAACAGAAACACCGGACGGTCCCTGGCCTCCAGAAGGCGCTGCTGAAGCCAGCGCAATCGCGTTTCATCCAGACGACCTTCTGGCCGGCCAGGAACCAGCGTATCGAGCATGATCAGCCTGCCTTCGCGAGTGTCTTCCACACTCTGGACAAAGCCGTCCTCCGCACGGACAGTATCAAAGACGTTCAGAAAAGCATTGCGCTCGTCATGGTTGCCGAGCATCAGACGGAAGGGCGGGAGCAGTTTCGCGAGTTCCTCCGCCAGGACCCGATACGTAATCTCTTCCCCCGTGTCACTCAGATCGCCGGTAAAGATTACTAGTTCGGCATTGCCGTGATTCTGGTTGATGTCGGTGATGCAAGCCTGCAGACGCACCAATGGATCAAGACCACACAGGGTTGCGCCCGGCTTCACCAGATGCAGATCAGTCACTTGGATGATTTTCATGCAGGAAGTTCCAAGGGGTTTCTAGGATCTATACGACCCAGGAATACGCGCGCTGCCGCGCAGGATAAGACGAGTATTCAAGCGTTCATGAGCGGGCGGGCGATCCGGTTCAGCCTCGCGGCGATCGAGAAGCGCCACTGCATGCGCAGCCATAGTGTTCGCATCCTGCCGAAACGTCGTAAGATTGTAGGCATCCCATGACGCTTCCGGAATATCGTCGAATCCTACAATGGACAGATCTTCTGGAATCGAAAGTGCCGTGTGTTTCCGCACATAATCGATCAAGCCGAATGCCACCAGATCATTGACGCAGAACACTGCATCCGGGCTATCGCTCCCGATAGCGAAGAGCTGCTGAGCGGCTTCCTGTCCGCCCGCATAATCCGAATTCTTACCATTTCCGGTCAGGACAGTAGCATCGTGCAGTTCGGCTTCCCGCCGGAACCCGTACTCGCGTTCGACCGTCGTGGGTGTGCCTGATAGAGCCCCGGCGAAACCCAGTTTTTTTATGCCATCGGCGAGAAAAAACCGTGCGGCCTCACGGCCGGCGCCTTCATTGTCGATATTGACGTCGTCTGCTCCCGTTTCCGAGCGGCCAATAACGATCAATGGCTGGCCATTGCGGCGGGCAAGATCGACGAAAGACGAGGGCGGCGAACCGGAGAGGATGATGGTCGCTTCCGCGCGATAACCAAAAAGCGTCTTTTGTGCTGCAACCAGTTCTTCTTCGGTGCGGCCAGTATTGATCACTATGGGAACACTGCCCCGATGAATGAGCGCCTTGGTCAGCGCCGCAACCAAATGCGCGCGATAGCCGAGTTCGGGATTGGTAACGACCAAACCCACGAGACGGCTCTTTCGAGCCAAAAGACCACGCGCTAGATCGTTGACCTGATAGCCAAGCGCTTCCGCGGCCTCCATGATCTTCTCGCGCTTCTTTGCCGAGACGCTTGCCCCTGGTGTAAAAGCCCTCGACACCGCCGAGCGGGATACACCCGCGTGTTTCGCAACCTGCAGCGCACTGACGTACTGCTTGTCGTCATTGGAAGCGTGCTTGTTTTTAGATTTCATGTTTTCAATGTCCGACCTTGGAAAGCACATCTGCCCGCAAGAATCGCTCCACCACCAGCATGAAGCCAATCGAGGGTACGAGTAACAGCAGAGCGGTGATCGACGCAATCTGATAATTTCCACCTGAACCCGCAGTGTATAGC
>NZ_JBFUMG010000368.1:0-4611 GCF_054049495.1 Phyllobacterium sp. P5_D12
TGCGTGCGCAGCCGTCCCTTGGCATCCCACCACAACTCTTCCGTCGTCAGCCAGCCCATGCCCTGCACGAAGGCCCCTTCTACCTGGCCAAGATCGAGTGCCGGGTTCAAGGACCTGCCAACATCATGGAGAACATCGGTCCGATCGACCTGATATTCGCCGGTCAGCGTGTCGATACTCACCTCGGACACGGAAGCACCATAGGCGAAATAGTAGAAGGGACGGCCCCTGCCCTCCGCCCGGCTCCAGTGGATTTTTGGCGTCTTGTAAAAGCCTGCTGCCGAGAGCTGCACACGAGCGCCGTAGGCGGATTTGATGAATTCGGGAAATGGAATGAGTCTGTCAGCTACTCTGACCGTATTTGGTTCGAAAAAGACCTGTTCCTGTGCGACACCATAATGCTCGACGGCGAATTGAACAAGGCGCGCCTTGATCTGTTGGGCGGCATTGGCTGYGGCCATGCCGTTGAGATCAGAACCGGAAGAAGCAGCGGTCGCAGAGGTATTCGGAACCTTTGCGGTTGTTGTTGCTGTTATTCTGATGCGATCGAGATCGACCTGGAATTCGTCGGCGACAACCTGCGCAACCTTGGTGTTCAGCCCCTGTCCCATCTCGGTACCACCATGATTGAGGTGGATTGAACCGTCGGTGTAGACATGGACGAGAGCGCCAGCCTGGTTATATTCCGTTTTGGTGAAGGAGATACCGAACTTTACCGGTGTCAGCGCTATGCCCCGCTTGATGATCCGGCTGTGGCGATTGAAGTTGATAATCGCCTCGCGCCGAGCCGCGTAATCAGATGAATCCTCAAGCTCCTCAATGATTTGCGGGATGATGTTGTCTTCGACTGTCTGATGGTATGGCGTAAGGTTGCGGCCTTCACCGCCATAGAAATTGGCCTTGCGAATTTCCAGCGGATCCTTGCCAAGCGCATAGGCGATCTCTTCAATCATGCGCTCGCCGCCGACCATGCCCTGCGGGCCACCGAATCCGCGAAAGGCAGTGCTGGAAACGGTGTTGGTTTTTAGCGGCCGCGAACGCAGCCGGACATTCGGATAGAAGTAGCAATTGTCGGCATGGAAGAGAGCACGGTCCGTGACAGGGCCGGAAAGGTCTGCCGAGAAACCGCAGCGCGCCGAAAACGTGGCATCGACAGCTGCAATGCGACCATCGTCGTCAAAGCCAAGATCATAGGCCACATGAAAGTCGTGGCGCTTGCCTGTAGCGACCATGTCGTCATCGCGATCCGGCCGGATCTTTACCGCGCGCCGGTACTTCTTGGCGGCAATCGCCGCGACCGCCGCAAAGAGATTGGCCTGTGTTTCCTTGCCACCGAAGCCGCCACCCATGCGTCTCACATTAACTGTCACGGCATTTGAGGGGACACCGAGAACGTGCCCGACCATGTGCTGCGTTTCGCTCGGGTGCTGGGTTGAGGAAAAAACCGTCACCTCGTCATCCTCACCGGGAATGGCAAAAGCGATATGGCCTTCGAGGTAGAAGTGGTCCTGTCCGCCAATGCGCATCTCGCCTTTCAAACGGTTTTTCGCACCGGCGAAGCCAGCGGCTATATCACCGCGCTCAAGCTTCAGCGGATCGATTACCAGCGGATAATTGGCCTTTTCGGCTTCCAGCACGTCGGTGACATGCTCAAGATCACGATACTCGATTTTGACCTTCGATGCTGCCTGGCGCGCGAGCTGGCGCGTTTCTGCAATCACCGCGAAGATGGGCTGGCCGTGGAATTCGACCTTGCCGATAGCGAAGACGGGATCGTCATGTTTGCCCGCGGGGCTAACGTCGTTGTGGCCCGGAATATCATCGACAGTCAGGACGCCTAAAACGCCGGCGCTTGCTTTCACCGCCTTGAAATCGATGGACACGATTTCCGCGTGTRCCCGCTGCGACAGGCCAAGATAGGCATGCAGCGTGTCGGACGGCTCCGGCATATCATCGATATACTCGGCAGTACCGGAAACGTGCTTGTGACCCGACTCGTGCGGCTGCTTTTCATGGACGCCACCACGTATGCGGGTAATCGGCTGAATTGAATTCATTGCGCGCTCCTCACCCAAATTCCACTTCGTAGCGGTTCAACCGGACATGCTCGCCGCCCGTCTCAAGGTAGAAACGCCGCAAAAGATTCTTCGCGACCAGCAGGCGGTAATCAGCGGAGGCGCGCCAATCCGTCAGTGGTGTGAAATCATCTGAGAATGCTGCCGCTGCCTTTTCAATTGCGCCCTCATCCCAGACGGCGCCAGTCAACGATGTTTCGACCGCTCTTGCACGTTTGGGCGTTCCGGCCATGCCCCCAAATGCGACGATTGCGTTTTCCACCCGGCCTCGTTCATCGAGAGAAATCCGGAATGCGCCACAGACCGAGGAAATGTCTTCGTCCAGCCGCTTCGAAATCTTGTAGACGCCGTAAAGATCGCGGGTGTCGAGATACGGGATATGGATCGCTTCCACGATCTCGCCGGGTGCGCGATCCTGTTTGCCGTATTCGATGAAATATTTCTCAATTGGAACGGAGCGACGATTCTTACCCTTGCGCAATTGAACTGTCGCACCAAGGCCTATCAAGGCCGGCGGCGTGTCGCCGATTGGCGAGCCGTTGGCGACGTTGCCACCGACAGTCCCCATGTTGCGAACTTGCTCTCCGCCGATGCGGTTCCAGAGCTCTTTCAGTTGGGGAAAGTGGCGGACAATGACAGGATATGCATCGGTGTAGCTGACACCTGCACCGAGTGTCAAACCATCGTAGCCCTCTGTTATCAGCCGCAAGTCATCGAGATGCGACAGGAAAACGACCGGGCCGATCTCGCGCATGAACTTCGTTACCCAAAGGCCGACATCGGTCGAGCCCGCAACAATCGTGGCACCTGGATTGCGTTCCAGCACGTCGGCGAAATCATCAACATTGGCGGGAAGTACAAGCTGTTGTCTGCCTTCACCGACGACAACGCGTTTGCCATCTTTCAAGGTAAGCAGTTGTTCGGTAACGCGTGCACGCTCAGTGACAAGTGGATCCCTGTTTAGATCGCCAATGGCGGTAACGCTTTCTGCGGCCCGAATGATTGCGGCGTAGCCAGTGCAACGGCAGAGATTGCCCTGTAGAGCCTTCTCGATTTCCTGGATATTCGGTTTCGGATTCTGCATCCACAACCCATAAAGGGACATGACGAAGCCGGGCGTGCAGAAACCGCATTGCGAAGCGTGGGTATCGACCATCGCCTGCTGCACCGGATGCAACGTTCCATCCGATCCAGCCAGCGCTTCAACTGTTACGACGTGGCAGCCATCGAATGAACCAACAAAACGGATGCAGGCGTTGACCGATTCATATTTGAGGCGGCCATTGAACAGGCGGCCGACCAGGACTGTGCAAGCGCCGCAATCGCCCTCCGCACATCCCTCCTTGGTGCCACGCAGTTTGCGGTCGAGCCGGAGGTAGTCGAGAAGCGTTTCTGTCGGGGGAACGTCCGTTCGCTCGACAACCTTGTCGTTGAGCAGAAACCGGATGCTATTGCGGATTTGAAGTTCCATGTGGAATCAGCTCCCCCGATAGGTTGAATAGCCGAAAGGAGCGACAAGCAGTGGCACGTGATAATGAACGTTCTCATCATCGATGCCAAAGCGGATCGGGACTACGTCGAGAAATGGCGTCTGGCCACTCGCAAGCTGGCCGCCGAAGTATTCGCCTACATGGAACCGAAGTTCGTAAGCACCTGAGCGCATATCAGCGCCGGTCAATAACGGTTTGTTGCAACGTCCATCTTCATTGGTGCGTGTGCTGTGCAAAGGCTGAAGGCGGTCGCCATCGACGCGAAAGAGATCGATCCGCAAGCTGGCGGCGGGCTTGCCGCTGGCCGTATCGAGCACATGGGTGGTCAGTCGGCCGGCAACTTCATCGTGAAAGCTCATGTGTATTCCTCCCTCCCGCGGAGTACTTCAGTTTCCATCGCTCAATGTGCCCCTTGGTATCCGTTCCGGGTAGGCAGCGCCTGATTGCAGGACTTTCAAAATTTTCTGGGGGAATGCCTCGTCCATTAATTGAGTATTCAGGGTGGAATAGCGATTTGAGGAGGGACTCACCTTGGCGAGATATCCGCGCGACATGCATGGCTACGGTGCAAATCCACTGCCAGCCAACTGGCCAGATAATGCGCGCATCGCCGTCCAGTTTGTCGTCAACTACGAGGAAGGTGGCGAAAATTGCGTCTTGCATGGCGACGCCGCCTCCGAAGCGTTCCTCTCGGAAATCGTTGGCGCACAGGCGTGGCCTGACCAGCGCCACTGGAACATGGAGTCGATCTACGAGTATGGAGCACGCGGCGGGTTTTGGCGCCTCCACCGCCTGCTGACATCGAAGGACGTGCCCGTCACGGTCTACGGCGTGGCGACAGCCCTGCAGCGGTCGCCTTCGCAAGTTCAAGCCATGCTTGATGCAAACTGGGAGATTGCATCGCACGGCCTGAAATGGATCGACTACAAGGATTACAGCACTGAGGCTGAGCGCGAGCACATGCTCGAGGCGATCCGCATTCACACTGCCGTTACTGGTGAACGTCCCCGCGGTTGGTATACCGGCCGCTGCTCGGTGAACACCGT
>NZ_JBFUMG010000369.1:0-4573 GCF_054049495.1 Phyllobacterium sp. P5_D12
AAACAGCACCCGTCGGATTGTTAGGTGTCACGAGGGCAATGGCCCGAACGCCAGGTGTCAGCGTACGTTCAACAGCCTTCACCGTGGGAACGAAACCATCGGCAGATTCGCACTCTACGAAGCCGGTTTTGATCCCCAACATCGACAACGTCGTCTCATGATTGAAATAGAACGGATCGCTCATCAGCACCGTATCGCCCGCTGCCGCAACAGCCATCACTGCGCAGATGAACGCCTGATTGCAGCCAGATGTGATGTGGATGTTGCCACCGGCAATCTCTGCACCATAGAGCTCGGACACGTGTGCCGCATAGGCCTCGCGCAAAGCTGTTTCACCCTCGATTGCGCCATAGTTGGTGTAGGCAAGTGACGATGCAGCTTCGCCGAGCCAGCGCAGCATATCCGGATGCGGCGGATAGCCGGGAACGGCCTGAGACAGATCGATCAACGGGCCAAGGCTGCCATCATAGGATTTGCCCCATGCCTGCACAGCCGGTATGGGCGGGGGCGACAAGCGGGTGATAAGCGGGTTGWGTAAAGCAGAAGTCATGGAATATCCTATCGAATATCAATTTTTGCGCGGCGTTTCAGCGCGCGATCCAGCCGTTTCGGGCCTGTCGTCGGGATGGATGGAGGGGTGGCCAGACGTTCTTGCGCACTGACCTTCCCATTCCGCGGGCGGATGATACGGCGCGCTGAGGTTTGCGGTTCGGTGATCGTATCTGTCTCCAGCGAGGCAAACAGCCAATCGATAAAAACCTTGACGATGGGTGCGTTGCGCACCTCATTGCGGCAGGCGACGTAGAAGGCGTTGTTTGCCGGCACGGTTAGGTCAAATGGGACGATCAGTTCACCCTTGGCAATGAGATGGCTGGCGGTGATTGTGTCGCCCAGCGCAACACCCTGGCTGTAAACAGCCGCTTCCGTCGAAAGGCGCGCATCGCTCATGAAATGCTGTGCGCCACGGGCATGCTCGGTTGCATCGGCTGCGGCCAGCCAAGTGTTCCATTCCCGTCCATCATCGCCGTGCAGGAGAACGTGATCGCGGAGATCGCGCACGGATCGAAGAGGCCGCATATTGAGCAGCGTCGGACTTGCGACAGGAAACAGCTTCAGTGTCGTCCAAAGCCTTATCCAACAGTCGGCCCAATTGCCATGACCATAAAGCACGCAGACATCGACATCCGACGAGTGTAGATGATCTGACTCGTTCGACGCAATCAGCGTCAGTCTGATATCCGGATATTGCTCGGTGAACTGGTTCATGCGCGGGATGAGCCAAAGCGAAAGCAACGCCGGCACGCACGTCACCGTGAGTTCACCGCTCGTCGTCGGGCGCTTGATCAGCGCAGTCGTCGCGGCAATATCCTCGAATGCTTTTGATACTGTCGGCAAGAGGAGCGCCCCTTGCGGCGTAAGCTTGAGACGTTGGGCGCCACGTTCGAACAGCTGGACATCAAGAGTAGCCTCCAGCGCTTTTATCTGATGGCTGATTGCGCCGTGTGTAACATTAAGTTCACGCGCTGCGGCAGTCACGGAGCCATGCCGGGCAGTCGCCTCAAAGGCGCGCAACGGGTTCAGCGGGGGCAGGCGACCTTGCGTCATAGGATTCCATTAGCCGTCAATTGTCGGAAAGTCATGTGAGATTTATTCACACAATAAGCTATAACAATGTCAATTGCTTTTCTGTGCCTTTTGTAACGATAATACGTCCAACGAGGCAAAATGCCCGGGGAACAGGCAACGACGGAAATTTACCAGCAACACACGCCGAATCCGTCTTATCCCCGCGCACTTACGACATTGGGATACTTGTCATGGCATCTTGGGATGAGAAAAAGCTGAACGAACTGCGCGCTAAATATGGCGAGAGCCATGGCGGTGAGTTGTTTGATCCGACATTCCGGAAGGTCGCAGACAAGATCTTTTCAAAAAGCGGTACGCGCCTAGCGCCATATTCGGGCATGCCGACCTTTTTGACCGCCCCCCATATGCCCGTCGATTCCAGCAATCCGGATTTCGGCAATCTCCAGGTCGCCATGGTTGGCGTGCCGATGGACCTGGGCGTAACCAATCGCACTGGCTCGCGTTTCGGCCCTCGAGCGCTCCGGACCATCGAGCGCATCGGTCCGTACAATCACGTTCTGGAATGCGCGCCTGTATTCGACCTGCGTGTTGCCGACATTGGCGACGTGCCTTTTGCCAGCCGTTACAGGCTCGAGCAGAGCCATGATGACATCGAACGTCGCATCAACCAGATCGTCGAGGCCGGCGTTGTCCCGCTTTCAGTAGGGGGCGATCATTCGATTACCCATCCTATCATGAAGGCTGTCGGCAAGAAGCGCCCGGTGGGCATGATCCATATCGACGCGCACTGCGATACGGGAGGCGCCTTCGATCAGACCAAATTCCATCATGGCGGTCCCTTACGCAACGCGGTTCTCGATGGTGTGCTCGATCCGAGCCGTACGATCCAGATCGGCATTCGCGGATCAGCAGAATATCTGTGGGAGTTCTCCTACGAATCCGGAATGACCGTCATTCATGCGGAAGAAGTAACCGGTCTTGGCATACCCGCTATTATCGAAAAGGCGAGAAAAATTGTCGGCGACGGTCCTACCTACCTTTCCTTCGATGTGGACAGCCTCGACCCAAGCTTTGCGCCGGGCACTGGTACTCCGGAAGTCGGCGGCTTGACGACGCGCGAAGTGCTCGAGCTCATCCGCGGCCTCAAGGGTATCAATCTCGTCGGCGGTGACGTCGTGGAAGTCGCGCCACAGTATGATGCTACGACGAACACCGCTCATGCGGGCGCACAAGTTCTCTTCGAAATTCTGAGTCTGATGGTTTTCAGCCCGTTTGTTCAGGGCAACCGTTAGTACGCATGAAATCGCCAAAACAACAAACGGCGAGGAACAGCATGGCGTAACAGCCGGATTGTCCTCGTCGATTACACAACAACAATGAAGGGGAATAAAATGACGATCTATACCACTCTGCGATCATCCCTCGCGGCCCTGCTGATCAGCGGCGCTGCACTCGGTATTGCGGCAAAAGTCGCCAATGCCGATGCGATCGATGACATCACCAAGGCGGGCGTCCTCAATGTCGGCGTCTTTGCCGACTTCCCGCCCTTCTCTTCCGCCAGCGCCGACATGACGCTTAAAGGCTATGATATGGATGTGGCCCAGGCACTAGCCGATGCGTTGAAGGTAAAGCTCAATACGGTTCCGGTAACCGGTCAGAACCGCATTCCTTATCTCACTGAACATCGCGTCGACCTTCTGATGAGTGTCGGTTACAGCAAGGAGCGCGAACAGGTTATCGACTTTGCAGCCGCCTATGCACCCTACTACATCGCCGTCATTGGCCCGAAGGCCCTTGAAGTGAAGGGTAAGGATGATCTTGCCGGCAAGAGCATTGCCGTCAACCGTGGCACCTTGGAAGACACTTCGCTCACCGAGGTGGTTCCGGCTTCTGCCGACGTCAAGCGCTTCGATAACTATAACTCAGTGATCCAGGCTTTCATTTCCGGCCAAACTCAATTGATGGTAGTCGGCAATGATGTCGGTGCACAGGTTCTTGCCCGCCAGGAGGCTCTGGCTCCCGAACAGAAATTCCAGCTGCTGACATCGCCGTCGCACATTGCCCTTAACAAGAAAGAGGATCGCCTCAAGCAGGCCATCAACGACACAGTGACCAAAATGCTCAGCGATGGCAGYCTTAACAAGAGCTCGGAAGCCTGGCTGAAGACACCGCTCAATCCTGAAAACCTCAAGGATTGATCTGTGGGCTACGCGCTCGACTTCGGCTGGCTGAATGGCGCGATCGGCATGATCGCCAGCGGCGCGGCGATGACGATCTTTCTGATCGCTGTCACCACGGTTGCTGGCGTCATCCTGAGCATATTCGGCGCCGCGGCCAAGCGCAGCCGCTACCCCGTCTTGCGCAAAGCCATCTGGGCTTATGTCGAGCTCATTCGTAATACGCCATTTCTGGTGCAGCTCTTCTTCATTTTCTTCGGGCTGCCGCGGTTTGGCATTCGTCTTGATCCGGTCGTTGCCGCCATGCTGGCGATGACGCTGAACATGACCGCCTATACCACCGAGATCGTTGGTTCCGGGCTCGACGCCGTACCCAAAGGTCAGAGGGAAGCTGCGGCGGCGCTGGGTCTGCCGTCGTGGCTCGTATTCATCAAGATCGTGCTGCCGCAGGCACTGAAAGTCATTTTCCCGGCACTGACCAGCCAGATCATCATCATGATGCTGGAGTCGTCGGTTGTGTCGCAGATTGCAGTGCGCGAGCTCACCTACGAGGCAGACATGCTACAGGCGCGAACCTTCCGCGCCTTCGAAACCTATTTTATCGTGACTCTGGTCTATCTCGGAATGAGCATCGGATTGCGTAGGCTGTTGTTTGCAGCCGGACGGCGTGCGATAGCCGGAGGCATGGCATGATCGAGTTCACGCTCTGGGACATCGTGCGCAATCTGCTGCTGGCAGCCCGCTGGACGGTCCTGCTATCCATCGTCGCCTTCGCGGGCGGTGCAATTGTCGGGATTGTGATTCTCCTG
>NZ_JBFUMG010000370.1:0-4553 GCF_054049495.1 Phyllobacterium sp. P5_D12
ACCCAGTTCGTGGCAAAGCATGTCGCCGCTGGCCGCAGCATAAATGTTCACTCCAGACGATAATACGCCGTGAAAGAAATTGAGTGCCAGCCTCTCGTAGTTGGCATCCCATCGGATACCGACGTCCAGTCTTACTTCCAGCTCTGGACCGCAATACCATGCTGGCCTTGCCGTGACCTTAGGACCCCAAAAATCGGCACCTCGTCGCAGAGCTTCAGCAGCAATCCAGTACCTGAAATCTTCTGTTGTCGTATCCAGGCTCGGGAGCAGCGCAGGCGGTGGAAATCCAAATTTGAACGGAGACTTTTTAATATCGGGTTGGTCGGCAATTGCGAACCCGCCTGAACCAGGGTCGTTCTCCCAAATCAGAATTATGGCCATAACACATCCCCATATGATCAAGCCTGCGCCAGTACGGCACAGTGTATTGTTCGAAGTTTGGGCGGTCATTCACACTTGCTAATGCAGAAACAGCATGCGAGCACTGCTATAATATCAAAATGATGAGCTATAGAAATGCATCCCCGGGGACAATTTCACTGTATTGATTTCCCGATTGCACAATCACAGCTCCCCCGCAAGGTAAGTCAATTGATTGTTCACTTACCCTGTATGATATAGCAATCTTGAACAACTATGAATACATAGAACGGCTTAGTCTGATTACCACCCATCTCCCACCCAAATGGATATAGCCGAATTGCAGGCTCTCCTTTTTCTTCATCTGACTTCACAATACGTCGAAGAAATGGACGCAAGTTTTGCGGACTGAATGGAGAGACGCAATGCCGGAAACTCGCCCTATGTCGGAAGAAGCACCTAACCCGAACGTAAGCCAAAGTGCGATCTCTGGCTCCGCATCCGGTCACCTGGCTTTGGTGCCAACATGGCTGCCGTTCGATGTCGCCGGCGGCCCATCCTATTCAGCCGGCGCTGGAGGCGACGGAATAGCCATGGGTATCATCAGCAGCACTCCGCTCGCTGTCTTCACCCCGTCCAACACGGCAATCGCAGGCCCCAATTCAGCAGTGGAAGCGCACCAGGGTAATGACGCCTTGATCAATCAACACTCCACGGAAATAGCTGGTATGGGCGGAAACGGTGGAAACGGCAATCTCGCCCTCGGTGGCGGTGACAACAGCATTCACAATGCCGGAAGCGGCGGCAATGGTTTCTTCGCTGGTGGTATTGTCAGTGCCGATGTTGGGGTCTTTGCCCCCGTCAATGCCGCCGTCGCGGGTGGCAGTGGTTCTTCAGCGATTGCGCATCAAACAAATAACGCCGTCATGCTGCAAGGCGCCACCCAGATTGGCGGTGTGGGCGGTTCCGGCGGGGATCACAACGGGGCAATCGACACTACTCCCGGAGGCGTTGGAACACATGTGTACACCGGTGATATGTTTGCGGGCCACGGTGGCAACGGCTATTTCATGGGTAGTATGATTGACGTGAACGTCGCGATCTTTTCGCCAATCAATATTGCCGTTGGTGCGGCAGGTGGCTCCGCTGAGGCGCACCAGACCAACAATGCGGTCTTCGATCAGGGCGGGGTCCAGATCGCAGGTATAGGCGGCGATGGCGGCGGATTCAATTTGAGTTCCGATACGATATTTACCGGCAGCAACAGTGGTGGCGGCGGTGGCTCAGGCTACTCGAACGGCAGTTTTGTCGACGTTAACATCGGATATTTCCATCCGATCAATATCGCCGTACCTGCAGGCGGCACGGCCGATGCGCAGCAGATCGATCATGTGCTCTACGATCAGCACGCGTTGCAAATGGCAGGCATAGGCGGCCATGGCGGAGACGGCAACCTTGCCGACAACCACTCCGCGCTCGTGGATGATATCCTTTCGTTCCTGCATACCTGACATCTCCTCGATACTCAAATAGACCCCTCGTCGTGGGTGGCTTCCGCGCGCGCCTTGGCGCGACCAGATGTAACCATTTTGCTGTTCATCCAATACACCCTCCCATGAAGTACACACCCCACCCAAACGAACGTCCCCGAATATCCAGCTAGTCCGCAGGCCAAATCGCGAGCACTCTTTCACGGCGGTTATTCTGCCTGACGATGACGTCGCGGGTACCTGGCCGTGGGAGAAACACGGAAAACTTAAGTAAGGAGTAAGATTATGCCTATTCCACAATTGTCTGACACGATCCAGCTCAACCATTCCGATGCAGGCGACGCGAGCRCCGGTAATGGCGGCGAAGGATACAACTACGGTAACATCCACTACGATCCCACCGCATATGTTTCCAATACACAAACAGTGTATGGAGCAGATACTGATTTGCATAATGGCGATCACGTCTGGCAAGCAGCCGGTTGGAGTGCTGGCTCAGCCGGGAATGGCGGCGACGCCGAGGCAGAGAATGGCTTCTTGGCCAACATCACCAACAACGGCTCTGGCGGACCGGGTGGCGACGCCAATTCCAATGGCAGTCAAGCAAACTCAAGCGGCGGCGATATCGCAGCGGTTTCTGCAGCTACGACTGCACAGCAGAATACTCAATTCTTCGCAGATCAGCATGCCACTATTCTAGCCGGCGTCGGCGGCAATGGCGGTAACGGCAATCTGGCCCAGGGCGGCGATATCTCGGCAGCAGTGGTTCACTCGGATCCCGAAACCACGACCGTCAACAATGCTCTCGACCATTTCATCAATGCCTTCGGGTCGATCGATCTGCACGATCTGGGCTCATAAAATCAATTTGCCAGGATCGCCGGTTGCAACCGGCGATCCTTTAATCCGGACAGCGAGACCAGATGGCTGTCCTTTCAGTGAGCACCCTGACCATGACAACGAGTCTCGTACAATCGCAGCGTCAACCGACGCATCTGGTCGTAGCTCTTCGTGCCTGCGCCGGAGCTTTCGGTCTGGTTTTCGTCTATAGCTGCGGTTACAACCTCTTTCTGCTCGCACCGTCCATCTATCTTCTGCAGATATATGACCGCGTTTTGTCCAGCCGCAGCACTGATACGCTGCTGATGTTGACGCTCATCATAGCGGTCGCTGTCATAGTCGGATCCGTGCTTGATATCGTACGACGCGCAGCTCTTTCGCGCATTGGAAGCTGGTTCGACCATCGCTTGCGGCCCTGCGTCCTTACTGCATCATTCGAATACGCGGCAAGAGCCGATACGGGCGTGGCTACCGATTGCTACCGGGACCTCGCCTCTCTGCGCCAATTTCTCGATTCGCCCGCAAGCGCACTGCTTTTCGATGTGCCTTGGGCGCCAGTTTTCCTGCTGCTGCTTTTCCTCGTCCATCCTTTGCTCGGAGCAATCGGTGTGTTGAGCGCGATCGCACTGTTATTGCTGGCGCTGCTTACGGAAGTCGCCACGCGTGAACCGCTCACCCATGCGAATGTTGCGCTGGCAAGGAGCTACGCCCGGTTTGCAACAGCGCTCAAATATATCCAGGTCATCCGGGCGATGGGCATGCAGGATGGTGCAGCACAGATCGTCTATCGCGATGCGGAAGTTGCAAGAAAAGCGCAAGATAGCGCCATGCACCGGACCGAGATAATTCTTGGTTTCTCGAAGTCCATTCGCACCTTGACACAAATACTCGTGATGGGCGCTGCGACATGGCTGGTTCTGGCCGAAAACAGCAGCCCCGGCATCATTTTCGTCGCCAGCCTTTTGCTCGGCCGCGGCCTCGCTCCAGTCGAAGGCGCAATCGGTGCCTGGCGTTCCTTTGCCTATGCCCGCAACGCCTTCAATCGTCTCAACAGAATGCTCATCGCTGTTGCTTCGGACACCGATGCTCGCATGGTGCCGGTCCCCGAGCCCAGCGGCCTTATCCTTGACAATGTCGGTTATGCGTTGCCGTTTTCCGGCCGGCCATTGCTAGGCGGAATCAAGCTTCGGCTCGCTCCCGGGGACTGCGTGGCGCTGATTGGYGCTTCTGGATCGGGCAAGTCGACACTTGGCCGCATTATCGCGGGCGTCCTTCAACCCACGAGCGGATGCGCGCTCCTTGGCGGCGTCGACATATCGGCCTTGCGTCTTTGCGGAGGAACGCACCACATCGGATATCTGCCGCAGGACATCGAGCTATTCGGCGGCGCCATCAAGGATGTGATCGGTCGGCTCGATGGCTCAGGTCCTGGCAAGGCAATCGAAGCGGCGAAACTCGTTGGTCTGCACGATGCGATCATGCGGCTGCCGCAAGGCTACGAGACCGACGTCGGCGAAGGCGGCAACTTGCTGCTTCGGGCTCAGCGGCAGCAGCTCGGTCTCGCCAGAGCGGTTTACGGCTACCCATCGCTAGTTGTGCTCGACGATCCAAATTCGAGCCTCGACTATGACGGCGAGCGGGTATTGTTCAATGCGATCGAACGTATGAAAGCAAGGGGAATGACGGTGGTAGTCATCACCCACCGGATGGGGATTCTGCCGGTCACCAACAAGATTGCAATCATGCGCAACGGGACCGTCGATGCCTTTGGAGATAGCGACGAAATTTACGACACCTATCTTCAACCGCCGTCGCAAACAGGGACATAAGGATGCTCGCCATGGCCCTCGTTCAATTCGGCAT
>NZ_JBFUMG010000371.1:0-4536 GCF_054049495.1 Phyllobacterium sp. P5_D12
GCTTGGAACTGCCCACGCCGTGCTTGCAGCGCGCGAGAGCATTGCACGCGGCTATGACGATATTCTCGTTGTGTTTGGCGATACGCCGCTGATTGAAACCGCGGCTCTCGACCAGGCCCGCGCCAAGCTCGCAGACGGTGCCGATGTCGTGGTCATGGGGTTCCGGCCAGCAGTGCCGAATGGTTATGGCCGCCTGATCGAGCACGACGGCCGTTTGATCGCGATCCGCGAGGAGAAGGATGCCAGTGAGGCCGAGAAGAAAATCGGGTTCTGCAATGGCGGGCTGATGGCGCTGCGCGGACAGGCCGCGCTTGCGCTGCTGGACAAGATCACCAACGACAATGCCAACAATGAATTCTATCTCACCGATGTCGTGGAGATAGCCAATGCGGACGGAAAATCCGTCGTTGCCATCGAGATTTCGCCCGACAATGTGATCGGCATCAATACCCGCGTTGAACTCGCTGAGGCCGAGGCAATCTGGCAGACACGCAAGCGCCGCGACATGATGCTGGCGGGTGTCACCATGCAGGCGCCGGAAACTGTTTTCTTCGCACATGATACATTGGTGGAAGCAGATGCAATCCTCGAACCGAATATCATTTTCGGCCCCGGCGTCTCGATCGCGAGCGGAGCCGTCATTCATGCTTTCTCCTACTTTGAAGGCGCAAAGATTGGCGCAAACGCCAATGTCGGACCTTTTGCCCGGCTTCGCCCCGGTGCGGATCTGGCAGCAAAATCCAAGGTCGGGAACTTCGTTGAGGTGAAGAACGCGAAGGTCGGGGTCGGCGCGAAGGTGAACCACCTGACCTATATCGGTGACGCGATCGTGGGTCCGGCAGCGAATATCGGCGCCGGTGCCATTACCTGCAACTATGACGGCTACAACAAGCATCTAACCGAGATCGGGGCCAACGTGTTCATCGGCTCCAATAGTTCGCTGGTGGCGCCGGTTTCCATCGGTGACAACGCTTATGTCGCCTCCGGCAGCGTGATCACGGCCAATGTGCCGGCGGACGCGCTTGCATTCGGCAGGGCGCGGCAGGAGGTAAAAGAAGGACGGGCGGTGCAATTGCGGGCACGCTATGCGGCGCAGAAATTAGCCAAGAAGGCTGACTAGGCACGCCTTTTGTTCGTGTGGGATTCTGACACAGAAAGTGTTTTTCTGTAGCGATGAATCTGAGCTAGCCAGAGCTGGAAACTATTCGGGGTATTGGAGTCGTATATGTGCGGGATCGTTGGAATTATCGGGCGTGAGCAGGTAGCGCCGCTGCTTGTGGATGCACTCAAGCGGCTGGAATACCGCGGTTATGACTCAGCCGGCGTTGCGACCCTCAATTTTGGCGTGCTCGATCGCCGCCGGGCCGAGGGCAAGCTTGGCAATCTCGACAAACTGCTGAAGGAAAATCCACTCGGCGGTACCATAGGTCTCGGACACACACGTTGGGCGACGCACGGTGCGCCGACGGTCCGCAATGCACACCCGCATACGACGCCTCGGCTTGCGGTGATCCACAATGGCATCATCGAGAATTTTGCCGAACTGCGCGCAATGCTCGAAAAGGATGGATATGTCTTCGAGACGGAGACCGATACGGAGACGGTCGCGCATCTGGTAACGCGCGCTCTCGATCGCGGCCTTGCGCCGGTCGAGGCAGTTCGCCAGACGCTGCCGCAATTGCGCGGCGCTTTTGCCATCGCGATTATGTTCAAGGGCGAAGACAATTTGCTGATCGCCGCCCGCAATGGTCCACCTCTCGCAGTCGGTTATGGCGAAGGCGAGATGTATCTGGGTTCTGATGCGATCGCTCTCGCTCCGTTCACCGATAATCTGTCCTATCTCGAAGATGGGGACTGGGCGGTGCTGACCCGCGACGGCGTCATCATCTATGATGAAAGCGGCGAAGTCGTCGACCGCCCTGTGCAGAAATCAGCCGGCACAGCGTTTCTGGTGAGCAAGGGCAACCACCGGCACTTCATGGAGAAGGAAATCCACGAACAGCCGGAGGTCATCTCGCACACGCTTGCAAACTACCTAGATTTCTCGAAGGGCACGATACGTCCTGGCGCAGCGCCGGTCGATTTCGCCAAGGTAGACCGCATCGCCGCTTCCGCCTGCGGCACGGCCTATTATGCCGGGCTGGTCGGAAAGTACTGGTTCGAACACATTGCCCGGCTGCCAGTCGATATCGATGTAGCGTCCGAATTTCGCTATCGGGAAATGCCGCTTTCCAAAAATAGCCTTGCGCTCTTCGTCTCGCAGTCCGGTGAGACCGCGGATACGCTGGCCTCCTTGCGCTATTGCAAGCAGCAGGGTCTCACGATCGGAACCATCGTCAACGTCAAGGAATCGACGATGGCGCGCGAATCCAACACCGTATTTCCAACCCTCGCAGGTCCGGAAGTTGGTGTTGCTTCGACCAAGGCTTTCACCTGCCAACTATCCGTTCTGGCATCGCTGGCTGTGGCGGCCGGCAAAATGCGCGGTACGATCAGCGACGAAGAAGAGCGCCAGCTTGTGCGCGAACTATCCGAAATTCCGCGCTATGCAACGCAAGCGCTGAAACTCGAAGCTCAGATCGAGGCTATCAGCCGCGAACTCAGCCAGGTCAAGCACGCACTTTATCTGGGGCGCGGCACGAGTTATCCGCTGGCGCTGGAGGGCGCGCTGAAACTCAAGGAAATTTCCTATATTCACGCGGAGGGTTATGCGGCCRGCGAGTTGAAGCACGGACCAATCGCATTGATCGACGAATCCATGCCGGTCATCGTGATTGCTCCGCATGACCGCTGGTTCGAAAAAACCATATCGAATATGCAGGAAGCGGCGGCGCGTGGTGGCAAGATCATCCTCATCACCGATGAGAAGGGCGCTGCCGCCAGCACATTGAAAACGTGGCATACGATCCTTCTGCCGGAGATGCCGGAAGTCATTACACCGATCGTTTACACGCTGCCGATCCAGATGCTGGCCTATCACACAGCAGTTTTCATGGGCACGGACGTCGATCAGCCTCGTAATCTGGCAAAGTCTGTGACTGTGGAATAACTGGTTCCCTCGAGGTATAAGGGCAGCGACAACAGTTACGTCGAGAACTGCCATGCCCAAGATAGACACTGTCGCTGTACCCGAAACACAAAGGTTCGGGCTATCCGCCACCATTTGACGTACCCTGCGCCGATCGCATCCGGCAGCGCTTGGGCAACTTCGGTGGGCTCACTGATTTCGGTGTCAATCTCATGCATTTGCCGCCGGGCAATTGGTCGAGCCAGCGCCACTGGCATTCGGCCGAAGACGAATTCGTGAATGTGCTCGAAGGCGAGTTGGTGCTGATCGATGATGACGGCGAGACGCTGCTTCGGGCCGGCGATTGTGCGGCCTTCCCAAAGAATTCCGGCAATGGCCACCATATGATCAACAAGTCGGGTGCGATGGCAGTTTATCTCGAAGTGGGGACACGCTCGCCCTCTGACATTACCATCTGCTCCGACATCGACATGATGAGTTCCAATGCCGACGGACGGTTCGTGCACAAGGATGGCAGACCTTATCTCGACACCTAGCCGGCGCGGAGCAGCCGCACCGCTTCGTCACGTTCAAACAGATAAAGCAGGATGCGCAACGCTTCGCCACGTATGCTCTGCAATTCGGGATCCCTGGTCAGAATATACCGGGCGTCCTTGCGGGCGATTTCCAGAAACTCTTGATGCGCCTCGATGCTGGCGAGCCGGAAGCCAGGCGTGCCGGATTGTCGAGTGCCAAGCAACTCGCCTTCTCCTCGCAATTTCAGGTCCTCTTCGGCGATCCTGAAACCATCCTCGGTTTCTCGCATGATCTTGAGCCGCGCCTGCGCGACTTCGCCAAGTGGTCCCTTGTAGATGAGGAGACAGGTCGAGGGTTTGTCCCCACGCCCGACACGTCCGCGCAACTGGTGCAACTGCGCAAGACCAAAGCGTTCGGCATGTTCGATGACAATGATTGTCGCATCCGGAACGTCGACACCGACTTCAACGACTGTGGTAGCCACTAGCAATCGTGTCTCGCCGTTCTTGAACGCCAGCATGGCTGCATCTTTCTCAGGTCCACTCATGCGGCCATGGACCAGCCCGATCCTGTCGCCGAGCAGAGGTTTCAGCGATTCGAAACGTTCTTCGGCCGAAACGAGATCGACCAGTTCAGATTCCTCGACCAGCGGGCAAATCCAATAGATTTTCTGCCCATCGGCGATTGCAGTACGCATGCGATCAACGAGCTCGCTCAACCGCTCCATTGGCAGGATCGCGGTGGTGATCGGGCGGCGGCCCGCAGGTTTTTCCGTCAGTTTCGAAACGTACATATCACCGAACGCGGTTAATACCAGCGTGCGCGGGATAGGCGTAGCGGTCATGACCAGCATGTCAGGCGCCGTGCCTTTGGAGGTCAAGAGCAGGCGCTGATGTACACCGAAACGGTGTTGCTCATCGACAATAACCAGCACCAGATCGTGATAGCTGACCTTTTCCTGAAAGAGTGCGTGTGTGCCGACAATGATGTGG
>NZ_JBFUMG010000372.1:0-4518 GCF_054049495.1 Phyllobacterium sp. P5_D12
CCATTGATGAACGGCAAGGCGTAGTCGAGAATGGCGATTTCCGGTTCGGTCAGTCGTGCCTGTCCGACAGCGTCCCGCCCGTCGGCGGCTTCGCCGACGATTTCCCAGCGATCCCGCTTCGACAGGATCGCTTTCACGCCTTGCCGGACGATCTCGTGGTCATCCGCGATCAGAATCCGTGTCATACCACCCCACGCGTCCGAATGGACCCTTTAAGTTCTACACCGGAAACGCTCTTCCGGCAAAAATTAACAGTTACGTACTTACGATAATGCAATCGATGCTTGCTAATGCCGATCATATCATGTGGGAGCGTGGCAGATGAGGCAACGATTAACGAGGCTCGGTCAATTTGCGGGATTGGTCCTGTCAGTCTGGATGACGTTTCCCGCGACTTCAATTGCAGCCGATCTGGTTGTGGCCATGCCGAATTGGCCGTCGGGCCAGGTTACCGCAAATATCATCAAGACAACTCTCGAAGCGAACATGCATAAGACAGTCGACGTCGAGGAGATGGGGACGATGACCGCTTTCGCCGGACTTGCTTCCGGAGAGGTCGATGTCCATCCGGAGGTCTGGCTGCCGAACCTCAATTCGCTGGTGGAGAAATACGGCGATAAAGTCCAGCTTGCGGATTTCGGCGTTCCCGCCTGGCAGGGCATTTGCACGACCAAGCAGACAGTCGATAAAACGGGGATCCATGCAGTCGCCGACCTTCTCGATCCGAAAAAGACCGCAGCCTTCGACACGGACGGCGATGGCCAGGGAGAGATGTGGATTGGCGCAGAGACGTGGTCATCCACAGTCATCGAACGCATTCGGGCCAACAGTTATGGTTATGCCAAGACAATGCGGCTTCTAGAAATGCCGGAGGAAATGGGCATGGCGGCGGTCGATGCGGCCGAGGCGACAGACAAGCCGATCATATTTGCGTGCTACAGCCCCCATGTCGTCTTCAAGCTGCATGACATCGTCAAGCTTGATGAGCCCGCGCACGACGCGTCCAAGTGGCATGTAATCCTGCCCGCGGACGATCCAGATTGGCTGGCCAAATCGAGTGCACCCGTCGCCTGGGATGCCGCGCGCTTCCACATCGCCTACTCGAAGGCATTGGCTACGAAGAGTCCGGAAGTGACCAAGTTCCTTGAAAACATCGATTTCACGCCCGACGAAATCACCGAGATGAGCTATGCGGTCGAAGTCGACCGTCAACCGCCAGCCGACTACGCCAAGGCATGGGTCGGAAAACATGCGGACCGGGTGCAAAAATGGTTGAAGGGGACGGCGAAATGAAAAGAAGTTCCGCATCGTTTCTTGGCATGCAGTCAGCCATTTTTCTGGCTGTAGCAGGATTACTCGTCGGCGGTATCGCGGCGGGATTGGCGCAGGTTCCGAAGACGCAGATCTACGATACGAAGACCCGGACCTGGATCGCCTATGACAGCAAGAAAGCCCGCAAATATTACGCGGCGAACGGTCAGGTGCCCGAGGCATTCCGCAAGCAGATGGTTCCGTTCCGGACCGCTGAAAAACCGGGGACCATCATCATCGATGGCAACCAGCATTTCCTTTATCTCGTCAAAGGTGGCGGTCAGGCCGTTCGATATGGCATTGGCGTTGGCCGCGATGGCTTTGGCTGGGCGGGGATAGTGCGCGTTGGTCGCATCGCCGAATGGCCAACCTGGACACCGCCAGCCGAGATGGTGGCACGTGACCCGAATGCCGTGAAGTTCGCAGGGGGAATGCCCGGCGGTCCTGACAATCCACTCGGAGCACGCGCGCTTTATCTCTATGAGGGCGATCAGGACACGATCTATCGCATCCACGGCACGCCGGAGCCCTGGTCTATCGGGCTCAATGTGTCGTCGGGCTGCATCAGAATGAACAATGAAGACATTGTCGATCTGGCTTCACAGATCCAGGTCGGAGCGAAAGTGATCGTGCTTATGCAGGGCGCATCACTCTACAAAGGTGTTTGAGTAGCAAAGTCAGGGGGAAAACGATGCTTTGCAAATCAGGTCGAGGACATTTGAAAAATATCAACTTCATTGTGGTTGCGAGTGGTATATTCGCGCTGGCAGGATGTGTGTCGGACAACAGCCCCACACCCGAAAACATGGCAAGAAACACGGCACAGACGGCGCCCGCCGATTTGCAACTGGCCTGCGCCAGCGCTTCGGCGACAAAGTTTGGCGGCGATAGCGCGACGGTCCTTCCCGTGAGCTCGGCCGCCGTGGATGGCGGAAAATATCAGATCATCCTCGACTCCAAAGGTCAGCGTTCGACTTGCCTGATCGATTCCACCGGAGCCGTCCTGTCTGTGGAAAAGGTTTGATGCCCTAACGAACCTACTGCAAGCAATTACCGGGGTGCCGCACGTCGTCAAAACGTGGAATTTGAGGAGAGCCGCTATGTCATTGCACCAAAAAACGATTGCCGTGGTCGCTTCGGCAGCGCTGCTGATGTGTGGGCCGGGCATGCAGGCCTGGACGCAGACGCAGCCTGCGCCCGCTGCAACGGAGCCGGCAGCGCCTGCACCAGCAGCTTCCGCGCCGGCATTGCTGACGGCGGCAGAGCTGCAAACGCTGACTGCGCGCATCGCGCTCTATCCCGACGACCTTGTGGCCCTTGTGCTTTCGGCCGCGCTCAACCCTCTTCAGATTGTCCAGGCGGCGCGGTTTCAGGATCAGGCGAAAGCAAAACCCGATGCGAAACCGGATCCATCATGGGACGGAAGCGTCATATCGCTTCTCAACTATCCAACAGTTCTGACGATGATGAACGACGATCTCGAATGGACGCAGCAACTGGGCGAGGCGGTCGTCAATCAGCAAAAAGATGTGCTTGTGGCGATACAGGAACTCCGCGACAAGGCAGTGGACAATGGTACAATCAAGTCAAATGACAAGGTTGTCGTGGAGACAAACGACGACGACAACGTCATCATCCGTCCTGCCAAAAAGGAAGTGACGTACGTTCCGACCTATGATCCCGTCATCCTGACCAGCCCGACCTATGTTGCGACGGCCCCGATCGTTTATGGCGATCCTTATCCTTCGTACTACTATCCCTACGCTCCCTATTGGAGCGGATTTATCACCGGAGCCGTTTTCGGTGCGGCGGTCGACTGGGATAATTGGCACTCATGGGGAGGGGACGATGTCGACATCAACATCGACGATATCAATCGCAACGATTTCAATTTTGACAAGAACAATATCAACAACCTCAATTTCGATAGCAGCAAATTCAATTTCGACCGGGATTCCATCACGAACAATATTCGCGAGAACAGGGGAAACCGGCTCGATCTAAGGGAAAACGGCGGCCAGCTCGGCAACCTTGGCGGACTTGCGGGAGCCGCAGGTGCCGGGCTCGCGGGGGCTGCAATCGGATCGAGAATCCAGAGCAGCGATGTACGTCGCGATGTGCAGAACCAACTGAAGCAAAGGGACGGCGGCAATTTCGCCGGCAATCGCCCGGGTCAAGGTGCAAATCGTCCGGCCAATCGCGATATCGGGCAAGGAGCGGGAGCGGGTAACCGTAACATCGGACAAGGCGCAGGGGCCGCCAACCGCCCGAATCGGGACAGGCCCAATGCCAACCGCCCGGATCGACCTCGGCAACAGCCGGCAGGCGGTCGAGTCGATAACCGTCCGAGACAACCAAGTGCACTCGGCAATTATGGCTCCGGTCGGGATGCCCGCGMCTCGTCGCAGCGCGGCAATGCCAGCCTGGGTGGCGGCGGAGGACGTCCCAGAGCCCAGGGTGGTGGCGGTGCAAGGGTCCAGGGTGGCGGCCAGCGCGCCAGGGGCGGTGGCGGCCCCAGGGTGCAACGCGGCGGCGGAGGCAGAGGCGGCGGAGGTCGAGGTGGCGGAGGCCGTGGCCGTCGGTGACCTGTCAAGCCATCACCATTCCTTGTGAAGGGATTAGGAAAATGTATCGCTCAACTTTGAAAATACTTCTCGCTTCCGCATTCCTTTCGATAGCGGCAACGTCTCCTTTGATTGCGGCGGAGCCTTCGCTTCAACGTTTCGTTGGCGCAAAATCGGAAACTTTCAAGGAACCTGGGGAAGCACTGGAGGCCCTGAAAAAGGATCTCGGTGCCAAGGATGTCGACGCTTTGGCCAAGGTTCTTGGCCTGAATGCCGAAGCGGCCAAGAAATCAGATGACTTCGATGATCGTTTGACCGACCTCCAGAAGGCCTCCGGGGAACGCGCCGAACTGAAAGACCGGAAAGATGGCACCAAGGAAGTCATTCTTGGCAAGCTCGCATGGCCATTTCCGTTTCCCTTGGTCAAGCAGGACGCCGGCTGGCAGTTCGATACGAAGAAGGGGCTGGAGGAGATTCTGGCGCGGCGGATCGGCGAGAACGAAACCGCGGCAATAGAGACGTTGCGTAATTATATCCGCGCCCAAACTGCATACGCGCAGGAGGATCACGATGGTGATGGCGTGCTCGAATTTGCTCAGAAGCTGATCAGTGAAGAAGGAAAGCACGACGGTCTCTACTGGAA
>NZ_JBFUMG010000373.1:0-4515 GCF_054049495.1 Phyllobacterium sp. P5_D12
ACACGCGCCTTCGCATCCGCCTCGCTCAGGCCGCTGCGCGCCGCAACCAACTGGTCAAGGTACGTGCGATCTTCGGGAGGAAGCGTCCCGGTAACTGCCGCGTTCAACAAAATGCGTGATACCTCTGCACTTGCATCCCCTGCGCGTTCGGGCGTTGCCGACGCAGGCGAGGCCGGCCGTAGCAAACTGTCTACGAAGTAGGAGACTGATGTATCACTTGAGGCAGAGCTGGCGGCAGCGGTGGCGGCACTTGCCGCTCCGGAAGCGACGTTGGTCGCCGCCTGCACACCCGCGTGGATTGTCGACGAAACAGCAGACCCGAGCACAGCGGCAACGAACAAAGTTGCGAGCGCCCATGCGACAAAGCCATGCGCAGTATCACGAAAGTAAACTTCGTTGGTATGGATGCCCGCCCATTTGGTTCTAAGGCGACCCGTTAAATAACCGCCGACGCCGGCCGATATCCATTGAACGAGGATCAGCCAGATGGCGGTGGACACCGCAAATGTTGTGGCGGAGGAACTCTCGGAAGCCCACGGCGAAACCATTGTCAATCCGAAACCTGACCCCAGCAGGGTCAATAGCAATGTTACGGCTGCAGCAGTCACAGCGCCCGCAAAAATCGGACCCCAACTGACGGCGCTCGCACTGGTCTCCACGGATGCATCAACATCCGTTTGCAGATCGGTGAGGGACATTTTGCTCTCCTATCGCATGAACAGAAAGAGGAGCAAGATGATTGGAATCGGAACTCCGAGTAACCAAAGAAGAATGCCGCGGCCCATRAAAACCTCCTGTAGATTGCTTTTTGTCGTTTCAATATTGCGGAGGACGCAAGGATGTCGTTTGGCCCGCCGCAATTCATAAAGGTTAGACAGGACAAATTGGTTCCCTTCGAAATGAACGCAGGAAGATGGAGTGATTGATTCCGCGTTCTTCCGCCGGGATGCTGAAGCTCGGGATTTGATTGGCACGTCGATGTTTGTCGAAAGCGTTGGTGGACGCATCGTCGAGACTGAAGCTTGTTGTCAAGGCGACCCGTCATCTCACAGTTTCCGAGGCCGCTCGTATGCAATCATTGCTGTCTGAGCCTGGTTTTGCATTTCCGGATCGGGCCGTTCTAGTCAGGGCGATCGAACCAGCCTCATCCAATAACGACCGCTCGATCACGGAGATGCCGCCGTCAAAAAGTGCCAGGAATATGCTCCGTCGCACTACCATTCGGGAGAAATTCTTTCCGAACTGCTTCAGCTCTCCGGCTTGCCGAAGAGGTCGTTCGATCGGCGGTTCAGGAAAGCAACTGGGTATTCGCCACTCGAATATATTCAATGGCTCCGGGTCGAAGAAGCCAAACAGATGCTGGAACTCGAGGACACGCCGATCGACGAGATCGCGTTTGAGGTGGGATATTCCGACCTTGCGTCTTTTCGTCGTCTATTCCGGAAGCTCGCTGGACTGACGCCAGGTGAGTATCGCCGACGGTTCAAGCTGCCTGCGAACGTCGAGGCGGCCATTCGAATTTCATCTCCCGCCTAGGTTTCTAAGCGCTMAAGGTAGCGATCATAGTGAATGACCGCTGTTGGCCCAAACCGGATATTCGTGATCAATGCATTTAACGACTGCTTTGCGCCTTCGACGCAGACATTGTAACAAAATTGCGGAATGCCAAAAGCGGACGATCGAAAACCTACCAGCAACGGAACTGCTATCCAACCAAAGGGACTTCGATCCAAAGCCTAAGTTGGTATGTCGGTAGGTTTCAGCGGTGCCCCAAGGAATTCCACCCCCCATCGCGCGCCGAAGCGGTTTAGGGCGGCCTTATCGGGTATTCCGGTCGCCATGACTGACCCTAGCTCGGTGAAAAACGCTGCGGCATCCAAGGCAGGTGTGATGAGAATGTACTGCCGTGCCGGCTTTTCACTGACATTTACAAAACCATGCTCGGCTCCACCGGGGATGCTGACGACATCGCCCACCTCGGCGAAGAAGCGGCGTCCGTCGACCTCGTACAAGTAGCGCCCCTCCAGTACTCTGAATATTTCCGCCTCGCGATGTCGGTGCCGGGGTGGCCCGAAGCCGGGGCTGTTGATCGTCTCGATAATCGAGAAGGCGCCGTCGCTTGCAGTGGGTGGAAAGCGGACGTGAAGTACAAGTCCGATCGCTGGGATCGAGAGACTTGGTTCGGATGCATCGGAATACAGAAATTCGATAGTCATGGGCGTGCCTTCGTTTTCGTCAGCGATAAGCGTCTCATGGGCGGTTCAACGCTTCAAAATGTCATCCAGCCAGTCGAAAATGCGCTGTTCAGTAAGTGTACGCGCCATCGGCTGGCAGTAAAATTAGCGCCCTCCGCAGCTGTAAAAGATGAAAGCATTTTCTCGCCGGGCAGCATGGCAGCAAGCTGTTTGGCCTGACCCGGCCAGAACTGTTCGTCCTCTGAATCAGAGATGAACATCGGTGTCTGGATGCGACCGACGACGTCTGTCAAATTGTATTTCAATACCTCCTGGATTGTATTGAAGTATCCGTCTTGCCGATAAGGCCYGGCGCGGAAATTCCACATCCTGGACGTGGCACCCGAAAGTTTCATACCCAGGGACATCTCGATGTCGAACAGCCGCTCGTTGCCTTCGGCGAGCAGTTTCTTCAAGCCCGAGGGCAGATGTTCTGTCCAGGACGTCGAGACGTCGACGACACCAGGATCGGCGACTGCTGCAGTAATTCGATGCTCGAACGCTAGTGCACGAGGTACCCAGTAACCGGCTTGGCTCACACCATAGATAGCAAGGCGATGCGAGCCGACGTCGTCGCGTCCGAGAAGGAAGTCAACCACGGGGGTCACTACTGCCTCCCAATCAAAACGGAAAGGCACGTCCTTTTCAAACAGGAGCGATTGCTGGCCTGGCCCGTCGAACATCAGGACCGCATAGCCTCGAGCCAAAKCAGCCTTGGCAAAACCCCAAAGGCCGCTGAGTGTGCCGTCACTACCATTCACAAGGATCATGCAGCATTTCAACTCTTTCCCAGTTGGCTTGAACAGATAACCTGGCAATGTCATCCCCTCATAGGGAATTTCCACCCGCTCCGTGTTTATCGATGTTGCGTCGATGAAACTGTCCCAGGCCTCGCGATGCAGCCGGAAAGTCGGTACCAACAGCTCATCACTTTTTAGTCGGTCTATGCAGCCAAGAGCGACACCGAAATATGTCGAGGCGCGCAAATAAGCATCGGCTGCACTAATAGGATGACCACCTGCCGCACTTTCATCTGCAATAGCCCGAACCCGATCGCCGAGTGCCATCCATCGTTCGAACCAGTCCTGCGGATCTCCCTGATCGATCTCCGCGATCGCAGACAGAATCTCGCCCGTATCCGCGGCGCCTGAAGTCACTTTCCCAAGGGTGGTGCGTACCTCGAAGTCGAGATCGGCATCATTGTAAAATCCTGAACTGAAAATACGATTGGGATGCGAAAACGGGTTTCTGATCATTCGCCCCTCCTGGAATTCCGGAGAGTCGAGTTTCTCAGATTCGGTGGAATGCACAAGTTCCCATCACAGAAGACTAAGATCCAGCATGGAACTTCAATGACCCGCAGGGGCGCGGTCGATGAAAAAAGCGAAGCACAGGGGTCAATGACGCCGGAAGTATACGGTCCGGTTCTCGCCCAAATTAGGCGGAGTGATGCCGACCGCTTTGCGCCCTAAAGTCGGTCGACGGGCTAGCCGTGACGGCATCCTGCATGCGGATATCGGGAGCCGGGACTGGCCTTGCTTCTTGTGATTGCTATCCCGAACAGCGTCAACCATCGTCCTGCCAATCCCGCTGCATTGCGAAGCCCTGCCGTGAAAACGGCGCAAGTTTTGCGCCGTTGCCATCGATTGGAAAAATCTTGGTCTAACGAAATCCGGGGCTCGGATGTTCGAAATTCGATCACAACCCAACGTTGTAACAGTAACGTACTTGAGCCCAAATCGCGACTTCGTTCAAGTTGCGACCAATTGGGCTATTTATTCCAGACTAGCCCTGGCCAAGCCATGCGAGGGACGCTCGAAGTGAACCGCAAGCTCATCACCAGCTCAGTTTGCATCCTGTTATCATTTTTGCCCGAACAGGGCCTCGCGAACGAGGTCAAATACAGATGCGCTGACGGTTCCCGTCTGACCGTACAATTCACAGCGCCGGGCGATGGTGTTGGTATGGCTTTCATGGTCTTCGCAGTCTCTGGTGATGCTTATTCTCTGCCTCTGGCGCCCTCCGGGGATGGCAGCCGATACTCTGACGGGAGCACCGAATTCTGGATAACAGGAAAGAGTGCCAAATTGACCCGGGACCGTAGCTCGACAACCTGCGAGACAGACTAGATGGTGCATGCCTTAGCCATGCGAGTAGTGAGCTACAAAAGTTGCTAAAATACATTACGCGAACTATTCGCCTGTGGTACCTATCGCACATGCCTCCAACACTTAACCGCAACACTGGCGATTACGAACTTGTCACTCCAACGGGGGAGACC
>NZ_JBFUMG010000374.1:0-4514 GCF_054049495.1 Phyllobacterium sp. P5_D12
GTATATCGTAGCGGATCATATCTTGTGGCATGCACTCTTATCCCATGGATTCACCCCTCCCTGTCAAGCGGAGATGGCTATCATCATTCAACCATTATGGCGCATGGCTAGCGGAATTGCGACCGCTTGTCTGCCGCACAAAAAAATTTAACGTTCGTCAGGAAAATTGACGAACGTAAAATACAATTTAAACGTCGTTTGCGGCGAATTTTAAGATGAAAATATCAACTTCAGCAAGCATCAGCTGACGACAGCAAGAGCAGGCGTTCGCGACGCCGTTTCACTTGCAGGCCCTGCATAGGCGCGGATGAACGTCTGTACGGCGTTGCGAGCAGCACTTTCAAGTTCTTCATCAGTCGGCGTACCGCCGAACAGCGTGATCATTTGCAGATCGGCGTTGACCAGGGCAAGAAACTGGCGGGCAGCAAGGTCGAAATCGTCGATCCGCAGCACGCCTTTGTGACTGAGGCGTGCAAAAAGAGCGCCCAGAGCCGTGCCGATCTTGCCGGGGCCATGCTGGCGCCATGTTTCAAAGAGGTGCGGATAACGCTCGCCCTCGGACTGCACAAGTTTGCGCAGGAATTTGYCATCCTGATTGCAAAGGCAATTTTTCGTGAGACGAACGGCAAAGGCTGTCAGATCGTCCTCAAGATGATCCGATTTGTCTGGAAAGGTTGATAATATCGAAAACAGCATGGCGTTGGCACGGTCCATGACATCCTCGACAACTGCCGTGAACAGCGTTTCCTTTTCGCGGTAGTGGTTGTATATGGTCTGGCGGGAAACGCAGGCCTCTACGGCAATTTCGTCGATACTCGCTCCTGAAAAACCTTCACGACAAAACACCTCGGCGGCGGCATCCAATATTGAAATGCGTTTTGCGCATTGACCGCGCTGGGTGTGGCCGGTTGCCTTCAGTTCGTTGCGATTTTTCATGGACAGAAGATAATGCGTCTTGACGTTTTAGACAATGGTGTCTAGTTTTACATCTGTGTCCAAATTTGTTGACACGGCTTTTGCCTTGTTGATGCGCTATCCTCCCAAGCTCGCGCACTCATATCGGCCACCGAAAATCAGTTTGAATCCCTCCCGAGAGCTGGCGCGAAGACAATCCGGTTTTTGCGCCGCGGTTTTCTGAAAGATCACCATCATGACGAGCTCCTTCTTTCGTAGTGCCCTCATCCTTGGCCTTCTGACAGCCATCGGTCCCTTTGCGATCGACATGTATCTTCCCGCGATGCCTTCCATCGGACAGGACCTCGGCGCAGAAAACAATGCCGTGCAGATGAGCCTCTTGGCCTTCTTCATTCCGTTTGCGGTCGCCCAGCTCTTCTATGGGCCCATCTCCGATATGTGGGGCCGCAAGGCGCCGCTCTACATGGGCATCGGTTTGTTCGCCGTTGCGAGCATCGGCTGTGCGCTGGCAAGCGATGTCGAAACCTTGATCGCATTCCGCTTTCTGCAGGGTATCGGCGGTGYCGCCGGCATGGTTATTCCTCGCGCTATCGTTCGCGATATGCATACGGGCGTACAGGCCGCACGGCTGATGTCGCTGCTGATGCTCGTTTTCAGTATCTCGCCAATCCTTGCTCCGCTGACGGGCAGTGCCGTCATCGTACTCTTTGGCTGGCGCGGCGTATTCTGGGCCGTGACGATCGCTGCGTTTCTTGGGCTGATCCTCCTGTCGACGCAGTTGACAGAAACGCGGACCAAGGACGCCCGCGCGGAAAGCGGTTTCGGCAGCGCCATGGCGGCCTATCGCCTGCTGTTCAAGGACGGCAACTTCCTGACGCTCACCTTCATCGGTGGTCTTGGCCTGTCCAGCTTTCTCGTCTATCTGGCCAACTCACCCTTCGTGCTGATCAACCATTACGGATTGACACCGACACAGTACAGTTTTGCCTTCTCGATCAACGCCGTGTCGTTCTTTGCTGTCTCGCAGCTGACGGGTTGGCTCGGGGCTCGCTACGGCCTCGTTCGCGTGATGCGCAATGCTGTGACAGGCTTTTCGCTGGCCATGGTTGTCATGGTCGTCGTCATGAGCCTTGGCTTCAATCAGCTGCCGGTCATGGCGACCTTCCTCTTCATCGGCTACGGCTTCCTCGGGCTCGTCCTTCCGACAACCGGTGTGCTTGCGCTTGAAGATCACGGCGAAATCGCCGGCACGGCATCGGCACTGATGGGGACGCTGCAGTTCGTTACCGCCGCTGTCGCCATGGGTATCGCCGGCGCGTTCTTTGACGGCACCGCCTTGCCGATGGCGGCAGGCATTGCCCTTTGCGCCGTCGGTGCATTGATCGTCACGCAGACAACAATCGCTCGCCGCCGCGTCGTCGAGGCGGAAGCCGCCGCAGAATAAGAACTCTGATCCTCCATCAGATGCAAAGAGAAAGGCCCGGGACATCGTTCCGGACCTTTTTCATCTTTTCATCTTCTCCAGGATGAAATCAGTCCGTTCCGAAACTGGCAGCAGGGGACTTCTGCTGGCGAGAATGGTCACCAGGGGGTCAATTGCTTCCACGGCAAATCGGCTGAGCAATGAATTCGGCGAGGACTGTCCGCTCATTTGCATGGGCGCGACCGACGTAGTGGGAGATATGTTCTGCCGCTAGGGCCGAACCTCCGATCAGGGCAATAGCAACTGCCGCAAAGGTTGCGGCCGTCCGCGCACGCGGCCGCCAGTCCAAGAGTGCTCCGAACCGGGTTCGCCACGCCGGGACCAAGGCTATGAGTAACGCAGTGAGCGCGCAGCACATCGGCCTAACTCATGTATGGGTTGAACAAGCACAGTCGGCCGCGTGATAACGGCCATTATCGCCAACCGTGCCGCCTTTGCCGTACATCAGCCTCGGCCGCGCCCAATCAACGAGATCGTAATGCGGTCCGGTCTCGTTGCGGCCCTTCGGCATCACATCGAGATATCCGTAGATACCAAGGAATTGCTCGCCGCCACGGCTGAACGCCGAGTAGGTGTGATAAATCTGGCCGTCACCGTCCTTATAGAAAACGCTGTCGCCGGACAGGTCCTCCAGGCCTGGATCGGTGGTCTCGAAGTTATAATAAGCGTTCCTTCCAGCCACTTCCTTCGGCGTGAATGACACGTTGAAATCATAGTTGAAATCGCTGTGGAACGACGAAACCCAAGGAAAACGCCAGCCCATGGCCTTGCGCAGTGTTTCGATTTCTCCAATTGGCGCTCGCGCGACCGCTACATAGGAAACATCGTTGTTTTGAAGATACTCGAGCAGGCCTTCAACATGGTCTACCTCCAGTGTACAGCCGACGCATTGCTGCTCCTGGCCCGGTCCCATCATGAAATGCTTGATGAACAGTTGACTGCGTCCATCGAAGAGATCGGAGAGCGTCATTTTACCCGAGCGGCTATCGAAGGTGTATTCCTTTTCGACCTTGACCCAAGGCAGGGCGCGCCGTTGTGCGCTCATTTCCTCCTCGGCTTTGGTAAAAGCCTTTTCCCTGGCAAGCAGCGCAACCCGCGCCTTTAGCCACTCATCGCGTGATACGATCTCATGTTGCATTGCTTCCTCCTGTTGCGGAATGCTTCATTGGGAAATCGATTCATTCCCGGGCGAGCAACTCTTCCAGCCGATCGAAGGTGCTGTTCCAGCCTTCCCGGTGACCGTCGCAATCTTCAGGCGTATCGAATTCGCTCTGTTGGAATGTCATCAGTGTCTTGCCATTCTGGCCTTCGAAATGGATGTCGACGAGCGTTTCGAGGCCTGGCCTGCCGTTCTCCTGATCCCAGGCAAACGTGTAGGAGAGGCGCTTGCCCGGCACGATCTCGCGATAGACGCCGCCATGCCACAGCTTCTCGCCGCTTGCTTGGCTATCGAGGCAAGCGCGCCATTTGCCGCCAACCCGCAGGTCCGATTCAACGTAGCTTGCCGGATAATCGCGCGGGCCGAGCCATTGCAACATGCGTTTTGGATCGGAGAAGGCATCGAAAACCAGCGCCGGCGGCGCGTTGAAGACGCGCGTTATGGTCAATACGCGACCGGCTGATGCGTTCATTTCAACGTTGGTCTGGGCCATCGTTATCTCCATTTGTCTGAACCTCCTGCAGATATTCTTCCAGCCGGTCGAAACTGGTTTCCCAGAAGCGCCGGTAGTGTTCGAGCCAGTCCCTCACTTCTTTGAGCGGCGCCGCATCGAGACTGCATGGCCGCCATTGCGCCTCGCGGCCGCGAATGATCAAGCCGGCGCGTTCGAGCACCTTGAGATGCTTCGATACCGCTGGCCCGGACATGCGAAACGGTTCGGCAAGTTCCGTCACCGAGGTCGTGCCCAGCGCCAGACGTGCCAGGATTGCCCTGCGCGTCGGGTCTGCCAGTGCCGAGAAGATGTTATCGAGACGATCGGTTGTCATTTTAATGCTGAACCACTCGGTTATTTAACTATTTGGTTTTATACGCCGCAATATGAGGCACGTCAAGCCTTGCACGAGCTGAGCGAGAAGGGGTGAGGGAAGGGAATGAATGGAAGGGGGAGTAGTGAAG
>NZ_JBFUMG010000375.1:0-4495 GCF_054049495.1 Phyllobacterium sp. P5_D12
GCTGACGATATCGAAATTTTGCTGGTGGGGATGGGGACCGACTTGCGGCGGCTGCCGCAGGAACTGCGCGACGAATTGCGCAAGCACCGTATATCGTCCGATCCGATGAGCACGGGTGCAGCAGTGCGGACCTACAATGTGTTGCTGGCGGAGGATCGCGCAGTGGCCGCTGCATTGATTGCAGTGGATTAATCCAACGCGCGCCTATATCTCACGCCTATGAACGCCAATGAAACCCACTGCCTGCAATTGTTGCGAGCTGCCGATCCGGACCGCTACCTTTCCGTGCTGTATGCGCCGGAAGACAAGCGCGGGGCGTTGGCAGCGCTCTTTGCTTTCAACACCGAAATTGCCCGTATTCGTGATCTGATTCATGATCCGTTGCCGGGTGAAATCCGGTTGCAATGGTGGCGCGATCTCATCAATGGAACGGAGCTTGGTGAAGCGTCGGGAAATCCCGTCGCCGCTGCGCTTTTGGGTACGATCAAAACCTATGATCTGCCGCGCGCTGCCTTTGACAATTATTGTGAGGCACGGATATTCGACCTCTACAATGACCCGATGCCAAGCCGTAACGATCTCGAGGGCTACTGCGGCGAGACAGCTTCCGCGCTCATCCAACTCGCCTCCTTGATGCTGGATGCCACCAAGGCGACTGAACACGCCAACGTTGCTGGCCATGCCGGCGTCGCCCAGGCGATCACCGGTCTGCTGCGCCTCTTGCCACTGCACCGCCGCCGCGGTCAGATTTACATTCCCGCCGATATTCTGGCGGCCGTTGGCTGCAGTGGGACGGTGTTGCTGGATGGCTCCGATCAATCAGCGGCCAAGCGTGCGATCGATGCGATGATCGCACTGGCCGGGGATCATTTCGCAAAATTCGAAAACGCTGTGAAGACGTTGCCGGTGACACTTCGCCCGGCCTATCTGCCAGCGGCGATTACCCCGACCTATCTGAAGAAGCTGAAAGCCAGCGGTGTGAATGCTGCCACGGAAATTGCCGACATCTCGCCGCTCCGCCGCCAATGGGCGATGTTCAGGGCCTCTACGCGCTAGGCCTATTCCGCAGCCTCAGCGATAGCCGGAAGGCCGAGCCATGTACGGCAGTCAGCCAGCGCACGCGCGCTCATGGCACGCTTCTTGGCATTCGACTTCTCCTTGCCGCGCAGACGCTTGCCTTCAATTTTTGGCGTCTCCATTGGTGGAAACAGGCCGTAATTGACATTCATAGGCTGGAATGAGCGCTTGCCCGGTTCCTCATCTGTCACGAGATGCCCGGCGGTGATATGACCGAGCAGCGCGCCAAAAGCCGTCGTCACGGGCGGAGGGGTATAGGCTTGGCCAAGCCTTTCGGCCGCGGTAAACCGGCCCGCCAGCAGACCGATGGCGGCGGATTCGACATAGCCCTCGCACCCGGTGATCTGGCCGGCAAAACGCAGGCCCGATCGGGTTTTGAGCTGCAGAGTCGGGTCGAGCAGAAGCGGCGAATTCAGATATGTGTTGCGGTGCAGTCCGCCAAGCCGTGCGAACTCAGCGTTCTCCAGCCCCGGGATCATTCTGAAGATGTCGGTCTGGGCGCCATATTTCAACTTGGTCTGGAATCCGACCATGTTGTAGAGCGTCCCGAGTGCATTGTCCTGGCGTAGCTGAACCACCGCATAGGCTTTGACAGTGGGATTGTGCGCATTGGTCAGGCCCATCGGCTTCATCGGGCCATGACGCAGAGTTTCCGGGCCGCGCTCGGCCATTACCTCAATCGGCAGGCAGCCGTCGAAATAAGGCGTGCCTTCCCATTCCTTGAACTCGGTCTTGTCGCCTGTGACAAGCGCGTGAATGAACGCCTCGTACTGCTCCTTGGTCATCGGGCAGTTGATGTAGTCCTTGCCATTGCCGCCCGGTCCAACCTTGTCATAGCGTGACTGGAACCAGCAGATTTCCATATCGATGGAATCGAAATGCACGATTGGCGCAATAGCGTCGAAAAAGGCGAGGGCGTCGGCGCCGGTTTCGTTGCCGATCGCTTCGGCAAGCGATGGCGCCGTCAGCGGGCCGGTGGCGATGATGACCTTGTCCCAGTCAGCCGGCGGCAGGCCGGTGACTTCCTCGCGCTCGATCGTAATCAGCGGATGCGCTTCAATGCGGGCGGTGACGGCCTCGGCAAAGCCGTCACGATCGACAGCGAGCGCACTGCCGGCCGGCACCTGGTTCGCATCGGCAGAAGCCATGATCAGCGAATTGGCCAGGCGCATCTCCGCATGCAAGACGCCGACCGCATTGGTTTCGGCGTCATCGGAGCGGAAAGAATTGGAACAGACGAGCTCGGCCAGATGCTGCGTCTTGTGCGCATCCGTGCCGCGGACCGGGCGCATCTCGTGCAGGATCACGGGAATACCCGCCTCGGCAAGCTGCCATGATGCTTCGGAACCGGCGAGACCGCCGCCAACGATATGAACTGGTTTGTGTGACATGCGCTTCCAATAGACTTTTTGGTGCCGCGCTTCAATGCAAAAGCCGCCGCACCTTAACTGAGCGGCGGCTTTGATTTCGGGAACGATCAGGCGCTGGCTTGGTCGAGTTCCGCAACGTCGGTGCTGTCGAGCTTCAGTGCTGCCGCCCGGATAAGGCTTTCCAGCTGCTCGAGCGAGGTGGCGCTGGCAATCGGTGCCGTGACGCCCTTGCGCTGGATGATCCACGCGATCGCAACTTCGGCCTGGTTGGCATTGTGCTTGGCCGATACCTTATCCAGTGCTGCGAGAATGCGATAACCACGCGGGTTGAGATACTGTTTGATGCCGTCGCCGCGCTGGCTTTTACCCAAGTCGGCTTCGCTGCGATATTTGCCAGAAAGGAAACCTCTGGCGAGCCCGAAATACGTGATGACGCCGATATTCTCGGAGATGCAAAGGTCGCGCAACTTGCCTTCGAACTCGCTACGATCGTAGAGATTGTAGCCGGGCTGCAGCACATTGTAACGCGGCAGGTCTTTTGTTTCCGAGACATCGATCGCGGCCCGAAGCTGGTCCGCATCGAGATTGGAAGCGCCGATTGATTTGATTTTCCCCTCTCTCAGCAGCTTCTGGTAGGCGCCGAGTGTCTCCTCGTAAGGTGTATCGGGATCGGGCCAGTGCGACAGGTAAAGATCGATCGCGTCTATCTGCAGCCGCTTTAGTGATGCCTCGACTGCCTTGGCGATGTAAGCGGCAGACAGATCTTTCTTGCCTTGCCCCATGTCGGAGCCGACTTTGGTAATGATAACGACCTTGTCGCGCGCATTGCGGGATTTGACCCATTCCCCGATGATCGTTTCGGATTCGCCGCCTTCATGACCGGGCACCCAGCGAGAATAGCCATCCGCCGTGTCGATCGCGTTGAAACCGGCATCGATAAAGCGGTCAAGCAGATCGAAGGAGGTTTTTTTGTCGGCAGTCCAGCCGAAAACGTTACCTCCCAAAACCAATGGCGCAATGGACAGGCCCTTGCGGCCAAGACGACGTTTTTCCATATTTTTTACTCCGGGAGATTAAAGCTGGTATGCAAACTGTAGGCCCGTTTGGAGCATGTTTCCAGCCTCGAGGAAATCACTATCAGGCGAGCTGCGGTCAAGATCAAATTAGGCCTTACGGGTCTTTGACTCGTTCAACGCTATTGCGGCGCGGATGAGTGCCTTGAATGCATCTTCATCGATTTCTTCGGCCTCATGCAAATYGATAGCGCGTCTGGTGTTGCCTTCAAGGCTGGAGTTGAATAGTCCGGAAGGATCTTCGACCGAAGCGCCCTTGGCGAAAGTTAGCTTCACCACGCTCTTATAGGTCTCACCTGTACAGATTATTCCATCATGAGACCAAACTGGAACGCCTCTCCATTTCCATTCCTCGACCACGTCAGGGTCGGCTTGCTTGATAAGTGCTCGGACATGGGAGAGTGTTTTGCCCCGCCAATCGCTCAGCTCCTTGATTCTCGCATCTATCAGCTGAGACGGAGAGTGCCCTCCTTCGCCGTCCTTCAAGTCGCTCTTCTTCATCGGTATCGCCTCCCTTTGGTGGTGTCATGCATGTAGCTAGCGACTTTCTGCTCACATTTTTTCGCCGGGCAGTTCGCTTGCCTGCCTCACCCAGTCGACGAACTGGGCCTCATCGAGCTGGCCTTCATAAATATCGAGATACCGCACTTCCTTGTGTTTGGACTCGCCGGGCGGGACAGGAGTGAGCGACGTGCCCCGAAAGAAGGTGACCTTGACGTACTTCGTGAAGCAATGAAGGCTGAGGAACCAGGTCTTCTCCTCCAATCCATAGAACGGCGAGTTCCATTTGACCGCCTTGTGCACGCCGGGCACGGTGCGCACGATGAGCGCGTCGAGGCGGTGCCCGACGTCGCTTTTCCAGCCCGGCATGGCCGCGATGTAGGCCTGCACCGGGGTGTCGCCGTAGCCCTTCGCGATCTGAGGATTGCCGCCTGTGAGGAGGACCGGCTGCGTGGATGCCGCGGGACTCTTGCT
>NZ_JBFUMG010000376.1:0-4491 GCF_054049495.1 Phyllobacterium sp. P5_D12
GCCGAATATCATGGGCGATCTTGTCGTCCTTCCCAAGCATTGGTGGGAAGGGACAGACGCCTCCGGCAAGAAGCGCGATGTTACCAAGCCGACAATGGAGATCCCCCTTGGATCTTCGGCCTACAAGATCGAGAGCGTCGTTCCGGGTAAAACGATTGTCTGGGCCCGTGTCGAAAACTATTGGGGCAGAGACCTCCCAGTCAATGTCGGCCGCAATAATTTCGACCATATCCGCTATGAATACTTCCGCGACCAGAATGCCTCCTGGGAGGCCTTCAAGAAGGGCGGCTTTGAGGATTATCGAGGCGAAGCGAGCATTGGCCGCTGGATGCGCGGTTATGATTTTCCCGCTGTTGCGCGTGGTGACGTTATCAAGGCGATGTTTCCGCTCCGCTCATCGGGCCGCATGCAGGGATTCTTGATCAATACAAGGCGCGACAAGTTCAAGGACCCAAGAGTGCGCGAGGCTTTGAACTGGGCGTATGATTTTGAAAGCATGAGCAAGAATCTGTTCTTTGGCCAGTATAAGCGCATTAACAGCTATTTTGCCGGTTCTGAACTCGCTTCCAGCGGCTTGCCAAGTGGCAAGGAGCTTGAAATCCTGGAGACTGTAAAAGGCGAAGTGCCTGAAGAAGTCTTCACCAAGGAATTCAAGCTCCCGGTCTACGACACGCCGCAATCGCAGCGGGACAATCTGCGCCATGCCGTTCAGCTTCTGAAAGCGGCCGGTTACGACCAGAAGAATGGAAAGCTCGTCAATACACAAACGGGACAGCCATTGACCATCGAGTTTCTGGCAGATGATCCGTCAGCTGAGCGCTTTATCGGGCCGTTCATGGCAAATCTGCGCAAGCTCGGCATCGATGCACAGATTCGCGTCGTGGATAGTGCGCAATATACTTCCCGCCTCAACGATTTCGATTTTGACATCACGACACCGAACGTCGTCATGGCCCAAAGTCTGTCGCCAGGCAACGAGCAACGCGACTTCTGGAGTTCGGCCGCAGCGGATACGCCGGGAAGTCGGAACTACATGGGCATCAAGAACCCGGCTGTCGACAAGCTGGTCGATCGGGTGATTTTCGCAAAGGATCGTGATGAGCTTGTGGCTGCGACGCATGCGCTCGACCGGGTGCTGCTCTGGAATTATTACGTGGTTCCGCAATGGTACGATGATCGGATAAAAATCGCCTACTGGAACAAGTTCGGCATGCCGGAGAAGCAACCCGAATATACCGGAATCGACCCATTCTCCTGGTGGATCGATATTGCCAAGGAACAGGCTTTGAAGGCGCGCACCGAATGACGCGACCTACCCGCCGCGATGTTCTGAAAATATCAAGCGCGACGATACTGACGGCATTGGCGCCGCGCCTTGCGCTGTCGGAAGTCGCGACCGGTGTGCCTCTGCATGGGCTTTCAGCATTTGGCGAGCTGAAATATCCCAAGGATTTCACACATTTCGACTACGCCAGTCCCGATGCCCCCAAAGGCGGCACCTTCGCCTTCTCGCCATGGAGCTGGTTTTTCAACCAGTCGACGCAGACCTTCAATACGCTGAACAGCTTCTCGCCCAAGGGCGACGCGCCGCCGCGCATGGAGCTATGTTTTGATACGTTGATGGAAACCGCACTGGACGAGCCAGACTCGATATATGGGCTGGTGGCGGAAACAGTGACTGTCTCCGGCGACCGCAATACGTTCACCTTCAAACTCCGCCCCGAAGCCCGGTTCCACGATGGCTCGCCCCTCACCGCGCATGATGTGGTTTTCAGCTATCAGACGATACAGAAGAAGGGGCACCCTTCGCTTTTGTTGTTGCTGACCGAGATGAAGGAGATCGTTGCCGTCGACGATCACACCCTGCGTATCAGCTTTAGCGGCAAGCATTCGGACCGCGCCATTCTCGACATCGCCAGTATCACGCCAATTCTCTCAAAAACCTGGTATGCCACGCGCGATTTCGATGCCTCGACGCTTGAAGCTCCGCTTGCTTCGGGACCTTACCGGGTCGGCAACGTTTCGGTCGGCCAGCGTATCGAATATGAGCGTGTCGCGGATTACTGGGGAAAAGACCTGCCGGTCATGCGCGGCTTCAACCATTTCGACCGGATCAGGATTGATTTCTACCGCGACCGCCAGCCGGAGTTCGAAGCCTTCAAGAAAGGGGATATCTTCTTTCGTCTCGAATCCACCGCCAAGACATGGGCGACGGAATATGATTTTCCGGCAATCCAGCAAAAGCGTGTCATCAAGCGGGACTTTTCCGGTGAAAAACGCCCGCAAATGCAGGCCTGGGCCCTGAACCAGCGCCGCGAACATTTCCGCGATCCGCGTGTTCGCGAAGCCATCGCCTTGTGTTTCGATTTCGAATGGACACAGAAAAACCTGTTCTATGGTCGCTACGACCGTTCACAATCGCTGTTCGAACAGTCGGATTTTCGTGCCACGGGAAAACCTTCGCCAGAAGAACTGGCACTCATGGAGCCGTTTCGCGAAAAGTTACCCGAAGCCATCTTCAACGAGGCGCTATTGCAAGCGCCGTCCGATGGTTCAGGTCGCGACCGCAAGAACTTGCGCCGCGCTTCCGAGCTTCTGGCCCAGGCCGGCTTCAAGCGAGAGGGCAATCAGTTGGTCGATGCGGGAGGCAAACCGCTCAACGTTGAAATGCTTATTCAGGCCGAGGTTTTCACGCGAGTCTATTCACCCTTCATCAACAATCTCAAGGCAATAGGCATCAATGCCTTTTTGCGCCTTGTCGATCCCTCGCAATATCAACTGCGCCTGCAGGATTTTGATTTCGACATGATGGGCATCGCCTATATGCTCGATGCCACCCCGACGCGAGAATCTCTAGAGATCATGTTCGGCTCGAAGGCCGCCGGCGTACCCGGCTCGTGGAATTTTCCCGACACTGCCGACCCGGTTATCGATGCGCTTATCGCGAAAGTCAGCGAGGCGCACTCCCGTACGGAATTGATTTCAATCTTGCGTGTTCTTGATCGACTCTTGCGTATAAGACGCGACTGGATTCCAAATTGGTATGCAGCGAATCATCCGATCGCCTATTGGGACATGTTCGGCTTCAAGGAGCCGAAACCCGACTACGGTTTTCCGGTTGAGACGTTGTGGTGGCTCGACGAAGCAAAGGCGAAGGCAATTGGCAAGATTTGATATTTTAGCGATGTTGAGAGGGAGCTCCTGATGGGAGCCTATATCCTTCGCCGTCTCGTTTTGATGGTTCCGACACTGTTCGGGGTTTTGCTTGTCTGCTTCGTCATCGTACAATTTGTCCCAGGCGGCCCGGTACAGCGCATTATCGGCCAACTTACCGGCCAGGGCGGCAATGCCATGGACCGCATCGGCGGCGGCGGTGCGGATTTCGGTCAGAGCCAGGATCAGCTTGGCCTTGGTGAGGGCAACTCAAAATATCGCGGTGCACAGGGCCTTGATCCGGCATTCATCGCCAGCCTCGAACAGCAGTTCGGCCTCGACAAGCCTCCCTTGGAGCGCTTCGGTCTTCTGATGTGGAATTATGTGCGCTTCGATTTCGGGAAGAGCTATTTCCGCGATATTAGCGTCATCGATCTGATCAAGGAAAAGCTCCCTGTCTCCATATCGCTCGGCCTGTGGATGACGCTGCTCTCCTACATGATCTCGATTCCACTCGGCATACGCAAGGCGATCAAGGACGGCTCGACCTTCGATATCTGGACCAGCGGCGTCATCATCGTTGGCTATGCGATTCCAGGCTTTCTCTTCGGTATTATGCTGATCGTTTTCTTCGCAGGGGGCTCGTTCTTCGACTGGTTTCCTTTGCGCGGGCTGACCTCGAACAACTTCTCGCAGCTCTCGCTTTTCGGCAAGATCGTTGACTATGCATGGCATCTCGCACTGCCACTGACCGCGATGCTGCTTTCCGCTTTTGCCACAACGACGCTGCTTACCAAGAACTCGTTCCTCGACGAAATCCGCAAGCAGTATGTGACGACGGCGCGCGCCAAGKGTCTCAGCGAGCGCAAGATCCTCTATGGCCACGTCTTCCGCAATGCCATGCTCATTGTCATTTCCGGCTTTCCAAGCGCCTTTATTTCGATCTTTTTCACCGGCCAGCTCCTGATCGAGGCGATCTTCTCGCTCGATGGGCTGGGATTGCTGGGCTATGAATCGATCATCAACCGCGATTATCCGGTGGTGATTGCCACGGTCTATATTTTCGCGCTTGTCGGCGTCGTCGTCAGTCTCCTCTCCGATCTTCTCTATACATGGATCGATCCCCGGATCGATTTTGAACGGAGGGATGTCTGATGACGAGCGAGGTTTTACGCGCGCCCGCCATCCCGGTTCGACGCCCACGCCTGTCGCCGCTCAATGCCCGTCGATGGCAGAATTTCAAGGCCAACCGCCGCGGCTGGTGGGCGTTGTGGATATTCTTGTTCCTGTTCATTGCGTCGCTGTTCGCCGAGTTCATTGCCAACGACAGGCCAATCC
>NZ_JBFUMG010000377.1:0-4485 GCF_054049495.1 Phyllobacterium sp. P5_D12
CGCTCATCCTTGTGGCATCGGCATTCCAGTAAAGCAGGTCGAACGGCACGGGATCACGACCGCGCATATAGTTGTTGACGACATAGGGCCATATCAGGTCGCCGGAGCGGAGCATGTTGAACGCCGTCGCCATGCGCGTTCCGTCCAGATAGCCTTCCGCCGACATCGCCTTTTCCAGCGCCCGGATTTGATCTTCGTCAACGAAGACCTTGAGATCGCCGGCATGGGTGAAATCCACCTGCGTCGTAAAGAGCGTGGCGCTCTTGATTCGCTCTTCGCCTTCCTTTGCAAAGAGAGCGAGGGCAGCGCTCAAGAGGGTTCCGCCAACGCAGTAGCCGATGGCATTCACGGCTTTTTCGCCGGTGGCTTTCTCGACCGTATCGAGCCCAAAACGCAGGCCTTCATTGATATAGGCTGTCCAGTCCTTCATGGCGTGGCGGTGGTCGGGATTGACCCATGAAATCACGAACACGGTATGGCCGTGCTCCACCGCCCATTTGATGAAGGATTTCTCGGGGTTGAGGTCAAGAATGTAGAATTTGTTGATCCATGGCGGGCAAATCAGGAGAGGGCGCTTGAATACCTCTTTTGTGGCTGGCTCGTACTGGATGATTTCCGCGACCTCGCTGCGGGCAATAACCTTGCCCGGAGTGGTGGCAACATTGTCGCCGAGTGCAAACTTCGTAAGGTCTGACTGACGCAGGCGAAGGTCGCCGCCTCCGGCCACAATATCTTCGGCCAGCATCTTCATGCCGCGAACCAGATTTTCGCCGTTGCTGGCGACGGTTTCCTTGTAAAGCTCCGGATTGGTCAGGAGAAAGTTGCTCGGTGATGCCGCCGTGGTGATTTGCTTGACGTAAAATGCAGCCTTGTGCCGCGTATGATCGTCAAGTCCTTCGGCGTTTTCGACGAGATCCCCCGCCCAACGCGCAGTAACGAGATAGGCCTGCTTGAGAAAATCGAAAAAGGCGTTCTTGCCCCAGTCCTCATCGGCGAAACGCTTGTCACCCTTGTCGGGCGTGACAATGTCCTCCACCTCTTCACCACTCATGCGGCGAATGGAATTCGACCAGATCACCATATAGCTGGAAAAAAGTTTGGTCTGCGCTTCAAGGGCCCGGGCTGGCTCAGAAAGCCAATATTCCGAAACTTTGGAAAGTGTCTTCACCACGTCCGTGACGGGGTCGGCGAGTGTGTCGCGCTTCAGCCCTTTCTCGCGCGGTTCGACCCAGGCGGAAGCCGCTTTCCCGGCCTGCTCGATCATATGGGCGACATTGCGCGCAAAGGCTTCCGGATCCTTGACGACATAGTTATCAAGGTTCGGGGTCTTGCCGCTCTTATCGCCTTGATTATCCATATGGTCGCTTCCTCCCGTCGATGCGCGATATTGACATCATATCATAAATCGGTGCTATCCCTCTAACGTGCAATTGTTACGACAATGATGAAATCGTTTTTCGCAGTCAGGACACATAATGAACATTTCGGCCAAAAACATTATGCGCTTTTCTGTTGGCGCCATTCTCATTGCCGGCCTGGGTGCCTGCGCCAGTCCGCCTCCGGCGCCCCCGTCCAATTCGCCTCTGACCGGGCCGGTAAACACCGGTACCTATCCCCATTTCACACCTGATCCAAAAGGCGAGACCACGCAGTTCACGCCGGAGGAAAAGGATGCGCTGCGATCAAAGCTTTCCGTCGCCAAGGCTGGACAAGCCGGCCCGTCCTCGGATCCCGCTGTCGCCGCCCGCAGGCAARCCGAGATGCAACTCCTGAAGAAACAGCAGGAAGCGGATCTGAAGGAGATCGAGGGGAAGTCGTCTTCCACACCTCAGTGATCTGGTTTCACTTGCACGCTGGAACATCCGGAAATCGCGGATAAGTTTTCACTCCTGATGGCGCGTCCCCAAAAACCCCTCCCTGGAGCTGCGCGCCTTCCCTCCCCACAAGGGGGAGGGTTAGTCCGTCGCGCCTGTCATCGCCGCACACGCAAAAAGGAGACGCTGCAGGATAAAGCGCTGTTACCCTCCCCCTTGTGGGGAGGGAAGCTGCGCAGCAGCAGGGAGGGGTTCTTCTCAAAATTTCAGTTACTTCAAAATAATCGTGGCTGTTTATCCACGCTCTGCAAAGCTCGCTTACTCTATCCCCGTCCTTTCCACGGGGAACTGCTTCCGGAGCCGTTCGAAGTGGGGAGAGGATCGGCGCCTCCGATGGCGGGTAACGGACCCGTCATCCGGGGAAGTTCTGTCCAAGGGTTCCCCTGCCGGTACTACGACTGGCGTGTGCTGGACGAGCACTTCGAAAGGGGCTTTCGGCAGCGGGTGACGCAATTCAGCCAAYGCGGAAGGCCTCCCAAGCGGAACGGACGGGATCAAAAAACGCCGGACGGGTGGTCTTCGGATCGCATTACTTATCTACAAAGACGCGCTTCGACGACCGCCCGTCTTCCCAGCATGCAAACAATGGCCAGACTCAAGATGAGGGCGTGGCAAGGGGGAAGAACATGCGACCACATACCCGCAATGATTGCTCGACCCCCGTGCCGTTTCGGTGTATAGCGCACGCCCATAACGAACCCTTTTAACCGGACCCAACCCTATGGAAGAATTTCATAAAGTTCGCCGCCTGCCGCCTTACGTTTTCGAACAGGTCAATCGCCTGAAGGCAAGCGCGCGAGCGGCGGGTGCGGACATTATCGATCTCGGCATGGGCAATCCGGATCTGCCGACACCGCAGAGTATCGTCGACAAGCTGTGCGAGGCTGTCCAGGATCCGCGCACGCATCGTTATTCGTCGTCAAAGGGCATCCCGGGTTTGCGCCGCGCGCAGGCTGCCTATTACGACCGCCGGTTCGGCGTTAAGCTCAATCCCGACACACAGGTCGTTGCGACGCTGGGCTCGAAGGAGGGCTTTGCCAATATGGCGCAGGCCATCACCGCTCCCGGCGATGTGGTGCTCTGCCCGGACCCGACCTATCCCATTCATGCTTTCGGCTTCATCATGTCGGGCGGCGTCGTTCGCTCGATCCCGGCACTGCCCGATGACCAATTCATTCCGGCATTGGAGCGCGGTGTCCGCCATTCCATTCCGAAGCCTTTGGCGTTGATTCTCAACTATCCGTCCAATCCGACCGCGCATGTTGCGTCGCTGGATTTCTACAAGGATGTGGTGGCGTTTGCCCGCAAGAATGAAATCATCATTCTGTCGGATCTGGCCTATTCGGAAATCTATTTCGACGGTGCGCCACCTCCCTCCATCTTGCAGGTTCCCGGCGCGATCGACGTCGCGGTTGAATTCACCTCCATGTCCAAGACTTTCTCCATGCCCGGATGGCGCATGGGATTTGCGGTCGGCAACGAGCGGCTGATTTCGGCGCTGACCCGTGTCAAATCCTATCTCGATTATGGCGCGTTCACGCCAATCCAGGTTGCTGCGGCCTCAGCGCTGAACGGGGATGGCTCGGATATTGCCGAGGTGCGCAATGTTTACAGGCATCGCCGTGACGTGCTGGTGGAGAGCTTTGGCCGAGCTGGCTGGGATATACCCGCACCGGCTGCGACCATGTTCGCCTGGGCACCTATCCCGGAAAAGTTCCGCAGCCTCGGTTCGCTGGAGTTCTCCAAGCTACTGATCGAACACGCGGACGTCGCCGTCGCGCCTGGCATCGGCTTCGGTGAGCATGGCGATGATTATATCCGCGTCGCGCTCGTTGAGAATGAGCATCGCATTCGTCAGGCCGCCCGCAATCTCAAGCGGTTTCTTTCAACCGCGGAAGAGAAATTGCATAACGTCATTTCGTTGAATGCGCACCGCTGAGCGGCTTTGCCGGCACTGAAATTCGCGGCGCCTCTCGGCGCCGTCTCAATGAAAATTCAGGGAATTGAATAATGAGTGAAGCGCTGCGCGTGGGAATCGCCGGACTGGGTACTGTTGGTGCCTCGGTTTTGAAAATATTGCGTGACAAGGGTGAAATGCTCACTCGCCAGTGCGGCAAGGAAATCATCGTCACCGCCGTATCGGCGCGGGACGCCAAGCGCGACCGCGGCGTCGATTTCTCTTCCGCAACCTGGTTCGATGATCCGGTTGCGTTGGCCAAGTCCAACAATATCGACGTCTTTATTGAACTGATCGGCGGAGATGAAGGACCAGCGCGTGCCTCGGTCGAAGCCGCGTTGCGATCCGGTCGGCACGTCGTCACCGCCAACAAGGCCCTCCTTGCCAAGCACGGCGTTTCGCTTGCGAAAATCGCGGAAGACAAAGGCGTTCTCCTGAATTTCGAAGCGGCGGTCGCTGGTGGTATCCCGGTGATCAAGGCGTTACGCGAATCCCTGACCGGCAATACAGTTTCGCGCGTTTACGGCATCATGAACGGAACCTGCAACTATATCCTGACGAGGATGTGGGACGAGGGAATTTCCTTCGAGGATTGCCTCGCCGATGCGCAGCGCCTCGGCTATGCGGAAGCTGATCCGACCTTCGACATCGAAG
>NZ_JBFUMG010000378.1:0-4483 GCF_054049495.1 Phyllobacterium sp. P5_D12
ACATAATGCCGCTCGACCGCGCCCTGCGCTGCGAGAAACCCGAGCAGACCGACGAACAATGCCGTATCGCCATCCGGTTTTATTTTGAGATGCATGTCGGCAATATCGGCGGTCACGGTGCGGCGCGGATCGATAAGCACGACGCGCATCTCCGGACGCCTGACCTTTGCAGCGGCGATGCGCTGATAGAGCACAGGATGGCACCAGGCAAGATTGGAGCCCGTCAGGACGATGAGATCGGCGAGATCCAGATCCTCATAGGTTCCGGGAACCGTATCCGACCCGAAAGCGCGCCTGTGTCCCGCCACCGAAGACGACATGCACAGCCGCGAATTGGTGTCGATATTGGCCGAACCGATAAAGCCCTTCATCAGCTTGTTGGCGACATAATAATCTTCGGTCAGCAATTGGCCGGAGACATAGAAGGCTACGCTGTCAGGGCCATGTTCGCTTATGGTTTCAGTAAAGCGGCTTGCCACGAGATCGAGCGCTGTATCCCAGCTTGCGGGCTGGCCCCCTATCTGCGGTTCGAGCAGCCGCCCCTCCAGATCGAGCGTCTCGCCAAGAGCGGAGCCTTTCGAGCAAAGACGCCCGAAATTGGCAGGGTGCAGGGGATCACCCTTGATGCGAACCGCTCCGCTCTCCTCCCTTGTGGCGAGAACGCCGCAGCCCACTCCGCAATAAGCGCAGGTGGTGCGAACGGTAGTGGGGAATTCAAGCATTCTATTCCGCCGCCACGGCAGTGCGCTCAAGCAGGGCAAATATCCGCTCGCCATCGCGCTTTATCGCAATGGTTTTGACGCTGCCCTCATCGGCTCCAAGCGCCTTGCCGGTTTCGAACGAAATCACCCAATTGTGCAGCGGGCAAGTCACCGAAGCACCATGGACAATCCCTTGGCTCAACGGCCCGCCTTTGTGCGGACAATGATCGTCAATGGCGAAGACCTGATCCTCCATCGTGCGGAATACGGCGATCTTGCCTTGCGGTGTCATCACACAGCGCGCGCCACGCCGAGGAATATCGTTGAGCGCACCGATTTCAATCCAGTCGTTCATGCCCTCACTCCGCTGCTTGCTGGTAAGCTATGGTCGCCATGGGCTGGAACTCGTGCTTGTCCACGCCGGACACTCGCTCGGACCAGGGATCGACCTGCGCAAATTTCTGGCTGAAGACGAAGCGGTCGAAATACCCCTTGCGCTTATCCGCATCGCCCATGATCTGCCGGCGGATTTCATCGAGGCCGACACGCTTGGCCCATTTATAGATGCGCTCCAGATAACGGCCCTGCTCGCGGTACATCTGAGCCAGTGCCACCACGTGCTCCAGCGCCTCATCCTCAGTATGGACCAGGCCAAGGACTTCCGTTCCTTTGATATCGAGCCCGGCTGCACCGGCAAAATGAATCTCGAAGCCTGAATCGACGCAGATAATTCCGATGTCCTTGCAGGTCGCCTCGGCGCAATTGCGTGGGCAGCCGGATACCGCCATTTTCAGTTTGGCTGGCGTCCACGATCCCCACATGAACTTCTCGATGCGGATGCCCAGTCCAGTGGAATCCTGCGTACCGAACCGGCACCAGTCCGTCCCGACGCAGGTCTTCACGGTGCGCAGACCCTTGGCATAGGCCTGGCCTGAGACGAAGCCAGCCTTGCCAAGATCGGCCCAGACAGCGGGCAAATCTTCTTTCTTGATGCCGAGCATGTCGATGCGCTGACCACCGGTGACCTTCACCGCCGGTATCTCGAACTTATCGACGACATCGGCGATGGCACGCAGTTCCTTCGAGCTGGTCATGCCACCCCACATGCGCGGAACGACCGAATAGGTCCCGTCTTTCTGGATATTGGCGTGGACGCGCTCATTGATGAAACGTGACTGGTAATCGTCGGCATATTCATCCGGCCAATCCGAGACGAGATAATAGTTCAACGCCGGGCGGCATTTGGCGCAGCCGCAGGAGGTCTTCCACTCAAGCTCCTGCATCACAGCAGGAATGGATTTCAGACTCTTTGCCTTGATCAGGCGGCGCACATCGTCATGGCCGAGATCGGTACAGCTGCACATGGGCGTGACTGCGGAAGGGTTATAGCTATCTCCCAATGTCAGCGACAAAAGCTGCTCGACAAGTCCGGTGCAGCTTCCGCAGGAGGCGGAAGCCTTGGTATGTGCACGCACATCGTCAAGCGATGTCAGTCCTTTGCCCGTAATGGCGCCGGTGATCTTTCCCTTACAAATGCCGTTGCAACCGCAGATTTCCGCATCATCTGGCAAGGCTGCAACGGCCGCCATAGGGTCCAGCGGGGACCCTCCCTGATAGGACTGGCCGAAAATCAGGGTCTCGCGCATCTCCGAAATGTCGGTGCGCTTTTTGGTGAGATCGTGGAACCAGGCACCATCGGAGGTTTCGCCATATAGAACGGTCCCGATGATGCGGTCATCCTTGAGAACGAGGCGCTTGTAAACGCCCGCAGAGGCATCGCGCAACACGATTTCCTGCCGGTCGTCCCCCTCTCCCAGATCGCCGACCGAAAACAAGTTAATGCCGGTGACCTTCAGCTTGGTCGGCGTTTCGCTATGGACAAAGGCTGCCTCGCTATTGCCTGCAAGCTGGGCCGCAACCACCCGCGCCATCTCGTAGAGCGGTGCGACAAGTCCGTAGCACTGGCCGCCGACTTCCGCGCATTCGCCAATGGCAAAAATGTCCGGATCGGATGTACGCATTCCGGCATCCGTGACAATGCCGCGATTGCATTCAAGCCCCGCCTCCTTGGCGAGCGAACCACTCGGCCGGATGCCCACAGCCATCACCACAAGATCGGCGGGGAGCACCGTCCCGTCGGCAAGCAGGACACCCTCGACTTTCTTTTCCCCGATAATCTCCTTGGTGCTGGCTTTGGTGAGGACCTTGATGCCGCGTGCTTCAACCGCCTTCTCGAGGAGATAGCCCGCTGCAGGATCGAGCTGCCGCTCCATCAATGTCGGCATGACGTGCAGGACGGTCACGTCCATATCGCGGGATTTGAGTCCAGCCGCCGCTTCGAGACCCAGCAATCCGCCGCCGATGACCATGGCCTTTGCCCGCGATTGCGCCGCCAGCAGCATTGCCCTGACGTCATCGAGGTCGCGATAGGTCAAAACACCTGGAAGGTTATTGCCAGGCACCGGCAGGATAAAAGGTAAAGACCCGGTGGCGATCAGAAGCTTGTCGTAGGGTTCGGTCGTTCCCGCATCGGATGTAACCGTTTTGGCAACGCGGTCGATATTGACCACCTTGTGGCCCTTATACAGCATGATCCCATGCTTGATGTACCAGCCATCGCCATGGATAATGATTTCCTCGAATTCCTTTTCGCCGGAAAGCACCGGCGACAACATGATCCGATCATAATTGACACGCGGTTCGGCATTGAAAATCGTCACGTCATAAGCGTCTGGCGCCAGTTCGAACAAATGTTCCAGCGCGCGGCCCGGTGCCATGCCGTTGCCAATGATAACCAGCTTCTGCTTTTTCTCAGGTGCTTCCATCTCACGCAGCCTCCACAAGCCGATGACGTTCGTAGAGGAACTTCAGCACTGCCGAGCGGCAGCGAATATAGGTAGCATCCGACGCGAGTTCGATGCGGCGGCGCGGACGAACAAGCGGTACGTCCAGGACTTCTCCGATCTTGGCCGATGGTCCGTTTGTCATCATGACAATGCGATCAGAAAGAAGCACCGCTTCATCCACGTCGTGAGTGATCATCAGTACTGTATTGGCAAGTTCGGCATGAATCTGCATCACCTGATCCTGAAGGTGTGCACGCGTCAGTGCGTCAAGAGCCCCAAACGGTTCGTCGAGAAGCAGGACTTTTGGCTCCATCGCCAATGCCCGAGCAATGCCGACACGCTGCTTCATGCCGCCCGATACTTCCGACGGGCGCTTGTCCTTGGCATGAACCATCTGAACCAGTTCAAGGTTGCGCATGGTCCACTCATGCCGCTCGACCCGGCTTTTCGTGCCCGAGAAAACCTTGTCCACGGCCAGTTTGACGTTCTCATAAACTGTCAGCCACGGAAGCAGAGAATGGTTCTGAAACACCACCGCCCGGTCTGGTCCCGGTGCATCGACGACAACGCCCTCAAGAAGCACCACGCCGCGCGTTGCCTCTGTCAGGCCGGCGACAATGTTGAGCAGCGTCGATTTCCCGCAGCCGGAATGGCCGATAATCGATATGAACTCACCTTTGTCGACGTCGAGGGAGACCTGGTTCAGAACTTGTGTGCTCGCGCCACCGCGACTGAACACCATGTCGATCTGTTCGAGCGAGAGATAGGGTTTTGACATGATTATTTCCTTCAGGCGCTGAGCGTGTTGCGGGTGACGACTTTGGCAATGGACGCAATGGCACGATCGAGGAGATAGCCAACCATGCCGACATAGATGAGCGCGAGAATGATGTCGCTCATGCGCGAGGAGTTCCATGCGTCCCAGATGAAAAAGCC
>NZ_JBFUMG010000379.1:0-4479 GCF_054049495.1 Phyllobacterium sp. P5_D12
CTGTTACGAAGGCCGATGACCTCGACGGTGCCATCCGAGAATGGCTCGCCCAGCCCGGTCCGGCTCTTCTGGACGTCAAGGTGAACCCAATGCAGCTGGTCAACCCGCCGACGCCGTTCGTCTCTCCCGAAGCCGTGGTCGGAATGGCCGTCTACAGCGCCCGGGCCATCCTCAAGGGTAAGGGTCACGATGTTTGGGAAATGGTCACCGAGAATATCTAACTGCGGTGGCCAGCGCCTGGCTTCTCCCTAGGCCCCACATCTACACGCTTTCAGATCTCGCGGTGAAGGGCGGTCGCCGCCCCTCAAGAAGCTTACGGGACTTCTTAGGGATAGTAGCGAACAGCACGCAACGGACCCGATTGGTGTCATTACGCCGTTGGAATTCGAAATTCGAGGACGCCGGCATGAGCCGGTTGATGCCGCGAAGTGCGGCCGCCAGACACGAACACGGGCCAAGGTCGATAACTGCGATAACGGAGGTTAACCCATGGAAATTACTGCGCTCTTTCTATCACGACTGCAGTTCGCCTTTACCGTTTCGTTTCACATAATTTTCCCGGCGTTTACGGTTGGCCTGGCGGCGTGGCTGACGGTGCTGAACGCAATGTACCTCGTCACTGAACGTCACATCTATCGCCGTCTCTCGGATTTCTGGCTCAAAATATTCGCGATCGCCTTTGGTCTGGGTGTCGTGACAGGAATCGTCATGGCTTTCCAATTCGGCACCAACTGGAGCGAGCTGTCGATGCGCACCGGCCCTATCCAGGGTCCGCTTCTAGGCTATGAAAGCTTCACTGCATTCGCCCTAGAAGCCAGCTTCTTCGGCGTCATGATGTTCGGCCGAAACCGTGTGCCTGCCTGGGTCTACCTATTCGCCTGCGCCATGGTCACGCTTGGAACAAGCCTCTCATCGTTCTGGATCATGGTCAACAATTCTTGGATGCAGTGGCCGGTCGGCTACGAGATCGACGCGAACGGCATCTTCATCGCCACGGACTGGTCGGCAATCATCTTCAGTCCCGTGGTTTGGGTTCGCTTCCCGCACATGATTCTGGCTGCCTATGTGACAACGTCCTTCTGCATAGCGGCGACCGGGGCATGGTACCTCATCGATAAACGTCTTCAAGCGGAAGGAATTTCCATGATGCGGATGGGCCTCGGTCTGGCCGCCATCCTTGTACCGATCCAGATTTTCTTTGGACACCTGACCGGGGAGTATGTGCACGACAAGCAGCCGGCGAAGTTCGCCGCAATCGAGGGCCGCTGGGAGAACGAGCAGCCGGCGTCGGAGGTCGTCATCGCATGGCCTGACGAGGCCACTGAGTCAAACTCCTACGCGATCACTATCCCATATCTTGGGAGCCTAATCGGGTCGATGAGTTTTACGTCGGAAGAAGTTGGCCTGAAGAGCTTTCCCAAGGATCTGCGTCCACCTGTCGTAATCCCTTTCTTCGCGTTCCGGATCATGGTGGGTTGCGGACTAATCATGCTGGCGCTGGCGTGGTATGGCTCATGGATCATCTACAAGCGGCGCTTGAGCGGACAAAGGCTATTGCTGTGGGCGGTTTTTTTCAGCTTTCCCTTGGGCTTTATCGCCACGCTGACCGGATGGTTCACGGCGGAGGTCGGACGACAGCCATGGACCGTCTACGGCCTCCTGCGAACAGAGCATGCCGTAACACCCTCGCTCACAGTTGGCCAAGTCGCCATCAGCTTCGCTCTGTTCGCAGTCATCTACAGCATCATTTCCGTTGCGGGGGTCATTTATGTGTACCGACTGCTACGCATCGGCCCAGCTGAGGCAACCGAGTCAATCGGTGACGGGGCAAATTTCAAACGGCCTTTGGCAATGACAGGTGGTAGCCCCGGCACACCGCCCAGCCCTGCGGAGTGACTGACATGGTTGAGTTCTGGACGGCCGCCCTTGGCCTCACGCTACTGCTCTACATTCTTTTGGATGGTTTTGATCTCGGTGTCGGCATTCTGTTCGGGTTCGTTCGGGACGCCAAACACAAAAAACAGATGCTCAACTCAATCGCCCCTGTGTGGGATGGCAACGAGACTTGGTTGATCCTGACCGCCTCAATACTCTTCGGTGCGTTCCCTGTCGTGTATGCCTTGTTACTCAGTGCATTCTATCTGCCTATGATCCTAATGTTGGGCGCATTGATCTTCCGCGGCGTCGCCTTCGAATTCCGGGAAAAGAGCGTCACCAAAAAATGGCTGTGGGACGCAGGGTTCACGACCGGATCGATCGTTGCCACCTTTGTGCAGGGCGCGGCAGTGGGGGCGATGGTTGTTGGAATACCCAATGCTGCTGGCCGCTATTCGGGTACGCCTCTCGGATGGCTAACTCCATTTTCAATCCTGTGCGGGATCGGACTATGTCTCGGTTACGCTTTGCTCGGGGCGACATGGCTCGTGAAGAAGACCGAGGGTGACCTGCGCGATGCGGCTTATCGCCAAATTGTCAAACTGCTCATCGGTGTCATTGCATTTGTCGTGATCGCGTTCTTCTTTTCGTTGGCAATGGAATTGCCTGTCATGACCAGGTGGATCGAGCGGCCCGGGCTCGTCGTATTCCCAGTTCTCGGCGTTTTCGGATGCTTCCTGATTTTCCGCGGCTGCAGCAACAAATTCGACGCGCTTCCGTTCATAGGTGCAGTGGCCCTATTTATCTCAGCCTTCGCGACGCTAGCAGCTTCATTTTATCCGTACATCATCCCCTTCTCGATCACGCTCAACGATGCGGCCGCTCCCCGCTCTAGTCTATCGTTTCTGTTCTGGGGCGCGGGTATTTTTGTCTTCCCACTCACGCTGATTTACACAATGGTCGTCTACTGGTTGTTCAAGGGCAAGGCCGTCGAGGAGGAACGATATGACTAAGTACCTGCTCCAGTCGCAAGCCATGTGTCGGCCGCCGTCGAGCACGTCGCGGCTCATGTCCGAGGCTGTCGCCCATGCATGAACTGTCAGATACGTTTGAGCATCTACCGGCACTCGTGCTTCGGCTTGATCCGGAAGGTAAGGCCGTCTACCTCAACAAACACTGGACTTCTATCTCTGGCATAAACCGACGTTCACTTCTAGATTCTGGGTGGCAAGGCCTCCTGCATACATCTGACACCCAACACCTTCGCGCGCTGACCCACGAGGACTCCCCAAAGGAGGTTCTGTTTCGCATTAGAAGCGGCGACGAGCAGTTTAGGTGGCATGTTTTCCGTGCCGCCACTTCGCAGTCCGGAACGCTGCTAATTGGAGTTGAAGCCGATACTACGATTACCCAAAAGGTTGCCAGTGATCGTATTGCGGCAGAATTCGAGCGAACGCTTGAACAGATACCAGCGATGATCTGGCGGACTAGGCCCGATGGCTATCTGGACTATGCCAATCGCCGGTGGTTGGATTTTTGGGGTCAGGAGCTCAAGGATGCAGTTGGCTGGGGCTGGCGAGACGGCGTGCATCCCGATGACCGCGAAGGCATAGAGGCATACTGGCGCAATATGCTCTTAACCGGGGCCGAAGGTCAATACGAGGCGCGGGTCGGCAACTCCAGGCTCGGTTATCGATGGTGTGTGAGCATCGGTACGCCTTGCAAGGACCAGACCGGGAATATCGTCGCCTGGTATGGAGCCATCTTCGATATCGAAGAGCGAAAGCATGCTGAAAATAAGCTGCAGGTTAGCGAGGCCTACCTGAAACGAGGTCAAGAACTGAGCAAGATCGGCAGTTTCGGGTTCGAACTCGATACCGACGGGCTGTTCTGGTCTGATGAAACATACCGAATTTTGGAGTACGACGTAGAAACGAAGCCGTCCTTCGGGCTCCTTCTATCTCGTATTCACGAAGAAGATCGGCCCGGCGTCGAACGGCTGCGACAAGAGCTGAGAAATGGATCGCCTGAAATCGAGGGTGAATTCCGCCTGAAGTTTGACGACGGCCGCGTAAAGCACCTCCGTGTTTTGGGACAGAAGAGCCAGCCACTGGATACCGCCTACACCGCGGTGATTATGGACGTCACAGCGGCAATCCGAAACGCCGAGCGATTGAAGCAGAACGAAATCGAGATAGCACATGTTGCAAGGGTCGCGACCGCCGGTGAACTCGCAGCGTCGATCGCACACGAAGTAAACCAGCCACTCGGTGCGCTCGTTGCAAGCGGTGGGGCACTGCTGCGCTGGATAGACAGAGATGAACCCGACATCGAAAAAGCTACCGCGAACGCACGTCGGATGGTGGGTTACGCGCAGTTAGCCAGCGATATCGTCGCCCGCGTTCGAACACTGTTCGAACGCGGTAGCACGACACTCGAGGCCGTGGATTGTTTCGATCTCCTTTCCGCTTCGTTCGCTTATGTCGAGTCCAGCGCGCGTCGCAATGGTGTGGAGATCATACTGGATGTTGAACACGGCATCCCGCCCATACAAGGCGACCCCGTCCAGCTCCAGCAAGTTATCATCAACTTGATGGTCAATGC
>NZ_JBFUMG010000380.1:0-4456 GCF_054049495.1 Phyllobacterium sp. P5_D12
CGGCAGCAATAGCTGCCTGGAGGGTGTCCGGCCGCATCCGGAATTGGTCGTCAACAGGAATCAAACGAAGGTTCTTTCTCCCAATTCCGAGCAGTGCGACAGCCTTCGGGATGGACATATGCACCTGCTCGGAGGCATAAACGACGCAGCTGCGTGCCCCTGTTTCGTTCGCGGGCAACTTTGCTTCCCGCGCCATCGCCAGCCCCATCAAGTTTGCCGCCGAGCCACCGCCGCACAGACTGCCCGTGAACTTGGCGCAACCGACTGCCTCTGCCAACCATCCGATAACGGCGTGTTCGATCGAGGTCGCCGCCGGAGCTGACCGCCACGCTGTCACATTCTGGTTGAGCACCGCCGCGAACAATTCTCCCAATGCCCCAACCGGTTCGCCCGAACCGACGACATAGCCGAAGAACCTGCCGGTGGACGGCCGCACATGCTCGGCGATCAGCTTGAAATCCTGCAAGACGTTCTGACCACGCCCTTCCTCAGCCCAGGGCCGTGAGAAAAGTTCCGTAGTTTGTTTGCCGCTGGTCGACGGATACGCTGGACGTTCCTCAAGAGAAGCCCAATAGGATTTGGCAAGACCTATTGCCTCGTCMGCCAAGCGTGACATTTCCTGGTTGGAGATTTCCAGTTCGTTCATAGGCGCTTTCCTGGGGATACGACCACAGGATGGCTGGTTTCCAACAAAACTTCAATCGCTCTGCCTGCGGTTGCCTGGGCGCGATCGCCGTGAGATGAGCTACTTCGCTTCTTGAAGGATGTGGGCGATTTTCTCTCGCCACTATGTCGCATGTCCGTGCTCTGCGACATTTTGCATAGCTTCTATGCAGAAGCCACTATTGCTCCAATACGTAGCAATGTTATCGTGCCCAAGTCGGGTTCTACTCCTCCCAGATTGACCCGGCGCCGAATGTACTGCACCTCCTTCCGCGGTACATTTACAATCAGGACCGCTGCACCTCCTCCCGCAGCGGTCCTTTTGTTCCTGGTGCTCCGTACCGCCTGTGGCGGCGCACTCATCGCCTTGAACGGCAGCGATACCATTCCTTTGCTGGCAAAGGAATGTGGTTAATCCMGTATAGATCCACAGTATAGACCATGGCGTCTTTTACGCGGTCGGTCCATGCGATTACCGCCGAATAGTCCGTCGGCAAGAATCCGCAATCCTCGGTCCGGTGGCTGTAGGCGTAGATCGCAATGTGTGTGCGATCATGAGGTCGTTACCAAAAGAGTGCGGGCTGCGGCTTCGCGCTTGCCGGCAGCGAGCGCGCCCTTCCTCGGGTTTCAAGCACGGGAACGGCCCCGGGCGGATTAATAAGGTTAGGAAGGCGTCGGAGCGAATTTCCCCTCGGAGATTGACACGGTGCGGCTGTTGTACGGCATCTTGAGCAGCCCAATCAAATCCTGGCTTTCCAGCCATTTTGCGATGGCACGATAGTATTCTGATCACTTTTCAGGGATCCGGTTCCAGCGCCGGTTAGTTTTCCAACCTATGCACACGGAAGCGCAGAGCGCCTTCATTTTGAAGCAGGTCACCGAAGTCTACCGTAAGGCTGGGATTTCCGACCGACGTTCTCCGACTGGCGCAAGAAATATGCCTGCCTGATGCCATCGGAGATGCCCGGCCGCGGCAGTTTGAGGAGGAGAACGCGGATCATTGCGAACATGTCGCTGGACAAGGCCATGCTGCAGGACGTTTTGCCGAAAAAGCTGTGAAACCTGCGCGCAAGCGCAAGCTTGTCGACGAGGAGCCGTATATTAGTTCCTTTACAGGATCCTTGGATCAAAAATGTCCTGTGCTGCAGCCATCTACATGAGGACCTCGATTATCAACCGAACAAGGAACTTCTGAACAGGCTGACAACCGACTTCCCGAGTGTCCCTACTTTCGCAACGTTATCCGGGGCAATGCGAAACAGTACCCGCACAAGTTCGTTATGCTGCTGGAAGTTCGGCAGGATCCTGTAGTGGTCTGGAGGGCACTGTCACATTGTTTGGAGGCTAGTCGTGCGAAAGGCATGTCCCTCTTTTCAGGCAATCTGGCCGCTGATTGCTTTCCACTCACCCATGGCCTGCAGGCGGTAATTTCGGATCTGAAATGCTGAGCGATTTATACGGGACGGAACAAAGAGATTGCGAACAGCAGAAAAGACGGAAACAAAATGCTGCAAGCTGCCGATCGATCGAAAGCCTTGGCGCATTCGCTCGCGTTTTCGAAACGGAACATGCGAATTCTCTGCTCGATTGTTCAAGCCTTTGTGAGAACGATGCTCGACGTCTGGAATGACCTGAAGCCTTGCTGCGCCATAGGAGCGCAACTTGTCAGTGATCATACGCTTCGGCACCATGCCCTGCTTCTTCATCAGACGTATCAGCAATCGCCTGGCCGCCTTGGTATTGCGGCGGTTCTGGACACAAAGCCGTCTTGGTCAACCGCCCGCCACAGCCAGCATCGCTTGCCGTTGATGCGCACCGCGACTTCATCGAGGTGCCAGACATCATCGCTGGAAGGCGGCTTTCGGCAAATACGCCGAGCATATTCAGGGTCATGTTTTCTGCCCCACCGACGGATAGTCTCATAAGACACGACGATCCCTCGTTCCAGCAGCATTTCTTCTACATGGCGCAGGCTCAACGGAAACCGATAATAGAGCCAGATGGCACGGGCGATAATCTCTGGCGGGAACCGGTGGTTCTTGTAATGAGCGATGGGCTGGTTCATGGCGCATCATCTATCGACAATCTCTTAACCCGAAATCAACGTGACATTCCCCGAAATCGAGATCACAGAAAGCGCTCTGGTTCGCGACACCGAGATGGGCATGGCGATCGTGTCGGACCTGCACAATGCAGGTGTTCGCATCGCACTTGATGATTCGGTCACGGATTTTCCAGCCTGTCGCAGTTAGGCAATCTTAGCTTCGACATCGACCCCAGCTTCATTGCTGACTGTGAGCACGACGTGAAGCGGCGCAAGATTGTTCAGCGCTGCGCGCCCAGCGGACGACATAGCCGGTCTGATCACCTCCTTCGAACCAGCCGAAATTCGGGCAGGACAACGCCAGTCGTCCCCACCTTGGCTTCCTCAATGCTTATCTTCCGTTCTTCTCCCGCCATACGGCGAAATCAGCCTTTGGCTTGTCACTTGTAGCCGGATAGAGGCCGATGATCGTCGCACCGTTCATGACTTGCTCTGTGACAAAATCCTCATAAGCGGTCATTTCCAGCGTCTCGTCGGCGATCTCGTCCGCCAAATGCCGCGGAATAACGATGACGCCTTCATTGTCCCCGACAAGCACATCGCCCGGAAAAACCGCGACATCGCCACAGCCGATTGGGACGTTGATATCGTAGGCTTGGTGGTGGGTAAGGTTGGTTGGAGCCGAAGGACGATTATGGTAGGCGTGAATGCTTAAATTGGCAATCTCAGGACTGTCGCGGAAGCCTCCGTCAGTAACCACACCCGCCACACCCCTCACTTGCAGCCTTGATATCAATATGGAGCCAGCCGAAGCTGCCCGGGCATCCTTGCGGCTATCCATCACCAGGACGGCTCCCTCGGGACATTGTTCCACCGCGGCGCGCTGCGGATGATTGGGGTCCTTGAAGACCTCGATCGTGTTAAGGTCTTCGCGGGCCGGTATGTAGCGCAGCGTAAAGGCTTGCCCGACCATATTGGTCTGCTTCGCCGACAGCGGTCGCACATCTTGGATGAACTGGTTGCGCAGCCCACGCTTGAACAGCGCCGTCGCGATCGTTGGCGTGGCCACGCCCATCAGCTTTTTGCGCGCTTCTTCACTTAGATCATAGTTTGTCATTCGTTGTCCTCGGATGTCAGTAGATATCTGGTTCGGGAGCGGATGGTCCAAAGCGTGTTTCGAGAAAGTCAAAATCCGCGCCCGTGTCGGCTTGGCCCACGTGTCTGGCGAACATCCAACCGTAGCCTCGACCAGCCTTGTCTGCCGGTTTCCTCCATTCGGAGCGACGGCGTTCGATTTCACCATCGTCCACCAGCATGTCGATCCGGCGCGCCTTCAGGTCGAGCCGCACGATGTCGCCCGTTTTCAGAAGAGCCAACGGGCCGCCGACATGCGATTCCGGCGATACGTGCAGAACGCAGGCTCCATAGCTGGTGCCGCTCATGCGAGCATCGGACAGACGCAGCATGTCCCGATATCCCCTCTTGAGCAGGACCTTCGGCATCGGCAACATGCCCCATTCGGGCATGCCCGGGCCGCCCTGCGGCCCGGCCCCGCGCAGCACCAGAACATGATCGGGAGTGACGTCAAGATTTTCGTCGTCGATCGCTGCTTTCATTTCAGGGTAGCTGTCGAAAACCAATGCCGGGCCCTGATGCTGATGCAGCCTTGGATCGCATGCGGCTGGCTTTATGACCGCGCCCGTGGGAGCGAGGTTGCCCCTAACGACCGCGAGCGAACCTTCCTGATAC
>NZ_JBFUMG010000381.1:0-4455 GCF_054049495.1 Phyllobacterium sp. P5_D12
CCGATCTTCACCAGTGAAGTGCGTAGCGCCAGGGAGTTGATCACCGTTGCGAGCATGCCCATGTGGTCGCCGGTCACGCGGTCTCCGCCTTTGGAGGCAACTGCTACGCCGCGAAAGATATTGCCGCCGCCGATGACGACGCCAACCTGGACGCCTAGCGCACGAGCTTCCGCAATATCGCTGGCAATTCGATCGGCGACAGCAACATCAATACCGAAGCCCTGATCGCCCATGAGAGCTTCCCCTGAGGCTTTGAGCACAACGCGTTTGTAAACTGCCGTACCAGCCATGGAACCTTCCTCAATGTCGTTTCGAATTCCGGATACACGAAGGGCATCGCGTTGTCACGCGATGCCCTTTGATTTCAGTTGTCTAAGATTACTTCTTCACAGCTGCGGCAACTTCCGCTGCAAAGTCGGTCTCTTCCTTCTCGATGCCTTCGCCAAGGGCGAAACGGACGAACGCCGTTATCTTGGCCGGCGCACCGATCGTCTTTTCCGCTTCTTTAAGAGCAGCCTCGACGGTCAGATCGGGATTGATAACGAAAGCCTGCGAGAGAAGTACGACTTCCTCGTAGAATTTGCGCAGACGGCCTTCGACCATCTTCTCGATGATGTTTTCAGGCTTGCCAGACTGGCGGGCCGACTCTGTGAAGACTGCCTTTTCACGCTCGACAGCAGCCGGATCAACCTCGGCGGCAGTCAGGGCAAGAGGGTTGGTCGCCGCGACATGCATCGCGACCTGGCGGCCGAAAGCCTGTGCGACGTCTGCGTTGCCGGCAGTTTCGATCGCTACTAGAACGCCAAGCTTGCCGAGACCATCGGAAACAGCATTGTGGATATAGGTTGCGACAACGCCTTCATTGACTGTCAGCGCTGCCGAGCGGCGGAACGACAGGTTCTCACCGATTGTACCAACTGCATCCTTGATCGTATCGACAACCGACTTGCCCGATGAGGGATAGGTCGCAGCGGCAACGGCAGCGGTCGTACCGTCCGTCGTCAATGCCACATTGGCAACATTGCGGACGATGTCCTGGAATGCGTCGTTGCGGGCTACGAAATCGGTCTCGGAGTTGACCTCTACGACAACAGCCTTCTTGCCGTTCGACGCAACGCCGACGAGACCTTCGGCAGCCGTACGCCCTGCCTTCTTGTCGGCCTTTGAAATACCTTTGGCACGCAGCCAATCGACAGCGGCTTCCATGTCGCCATTGGTTTCAGTCAGGGCTGCTTTGCAGTCCATCATGCCGGCGCCGCTAATCTCGCGAAGTTCTTTTACTTGTGCAGCAGTAATGCTCATTCTAGTCGCCTCTTCTCAAAGCGAAGGCATACTGGAGAAACCAGCATGCCAACTTTGCGGCGCGCTATGCGCCAATCGAATCATTGTTAATCACCCGATACGACGGGTGTATGAAGCCTCAAGCGGAGGCTTCACCTTCCTGAGCAGGCGCTTCTGCTGAAGCTTCAGCCGGGGCTTCGAGCGCTGGCTCGACAGGAGCTTCTTCCTGTGCACCGATATCCATGCCCAGCGAACCCTGCTGACGCAGAATGCCATCGAGCGCCGCCTTGGCAATCAGATCGCAATAAAGCGAAATCGCGCGCGACGCATCATCATTGCCAGGGATCGGGAAATCGATCTGATCTGGATCGCAATTGCTATCGATCACGGCGACAACCGGGATACCAAGACGCTTGGCTTCCTGGATGGCAATGGCTTCCTTGTTGGTATCGATGATGAAGATGAGATCCGGAACGGAACCCATGTTCTTGATACCGCCAAGTGCGCGGTTTAGCTTCTCGCGTTCACGGTCGAGGTTCAGGCGCTCCTTCTTGGTGAAGCCCTGTGCGTCGCCGGAAAGAAGCTCGTCGAGCTTGCGCAGACGCTGAATGGAATTCGAAATCGTCTTCCAGTTGGTCATCATGCCGCCGAGCCAGCGGGCATTGACGTAATACTGGGCCGAACGGGTTGCGGCATCGGCAATGATGTCCGAAGCCTGACGCTTGGTGCCAACGAACAGAACGCGGCCACCACGGGCTACGGTGTCCGAAACCTTCTTCAGCGCTGTATTGAGCAGCGGATAGGTCTGGGCCAGGTCGAGAATGTGAATGTTGTTGCGGGAACCATAAATGTATGGTGCCATTTTCGGGTTCCAGCGATGTGTCTGGTGGCCGAAGTGAACGCCAGCTTCTAGGAGCTGACGCATGCTGAAATCAGGCAATGCCATCTCTTGTATTTCCTTTCCGGTTGAACCTCCACGGGAAGAGGCGGGAAACCCGCCACCGGAGGCCATATCGGATTTCTCCCGATATCAACCCAAATCCCGTGTGWGGAATGAAGCGGCTGTTAATGGATAATTGTCACAAACGCAAGTGCGAGGCCGATAAAAGGCATCAACAGGTCTACTTCGTGCACTTCGGGGCGTCGAACAGCTGCAGATTGACCAGCTTCCCTGTCATCGAGAAATCGCCATAGTCCATCTTGAGATCGCGCGTCACGCCATTGCGATACATCTTGAAATTGATCCGGTAGCTCGGCAGCCCCTCCGTCTTCTCATTGTCGTCGAAATAAGCGATCGAAACCGGCCACGTCGTTTCTTTTGCCAGTGGGCCCATGTTCTTTGTCTCGTCATCATCGGAAACCGCAGACTTGCCGATAACCACCGTCGTCGCCATGACCTTGTCGGCATCTTCCGATCCGTCGAACAGCTTTGTCTGATAGAAAACTTCCCCGGCCAACGCCTTGGAGATCAAATCCTGCATGTGGCGTGTTGGAAACTGTGACAGTTCCAGATCTTCTTTGCTTGCCTCCGGCTTTGTCAGCGAAATTTCCGTCTTGTCCTTGAGCAGGGCAGCGTCGCCGCGCACTTCCTTGGTCAGGCTCTGGTCAACGAATGTCTTGTTGACGAAGCGGAATTTATCGCCGTTGCCCGATTCGAATGTCGTCGTCTGCTGGTCGGTCACCCGTTGAGGCTGTTCTTCCATGTCGACGCGGGTGACAAAGCGGAAATTCGTCGTATAGCCCTCGCAGTCCGAGCCGTTGAATTCATAAACCATGCGACCCGTCAAACCCGTGATCCCGCTACTGTCCTGCGCACTGTCCAGTTTGAGATCGTAAATGGCGCGATGCGGAACAAGGGTCGCGGTTCCAGCCGCAAAAGCCATGGAGGAGCCGGTCAGGCCCAAGGCACCGAGACTGAAAACAACAACAGGTAGAACGCGCATCGACAAGATTCTCCAATATTTGAACGTGCATATTAAAATAACTCTTGGCGGAAGCGAGGCAAAAATCGCAACTTCTTGCACAATCCCTCGCGATTCCGAAAACATAAGGAAATTATCCCATGACCAGCACCATCGAAAAACGCCTGCAGGAGCTTGGCATCACGCTGCCTGTCGCAGCGGCACCGGCAGCCAACTACGTTCCATTCGCCCAGACTGGCTCGCTGCTTCTGACGTCAGGGCAATTGCCGCTGGCAAGCGGAAAGCTCATTCACACCGGACTTTTGGGTGCCGAGCTGAACGTCGCACAAGGCCAGGAAGCGGCCAAAGCCTGCGCGATCAATATTCTGGCGCAGGCGAAAGCAGCGCTGGGCGATCTCGAACGGATCATGCGGATCGTGAAAATTACGGTGTTCGTCGCATCGACACCGGATTTCGTCGAACAGCACCTCGTCGCCAACGGCGCCTCGGATCTGCTCGTCGCCGTGTTGGGCGATGCAGGCCGTCACGCACGCTCGGCTGTGGGCACGGCCGCCCTGCCCCTGAACGCGCCGGTCGAAATCGAAGCCATTATCGAGGTTTGTTGAGCATGCCTTCTGTTGACTGGTTGAAAAACGTGCCCATCGCGCATCGCGGTCTGCACGATCTGAACAAAAAGCGCTGGGAGAATACTCTATCGGCGTTTGACGCCGCTGCAGGCGCCGGCTTTGCCATCGAATGCGATGTCCATCTCTCCGCCGACGGCAAAGCCATTGTCTTCCACGACGGCACGCTCGACCGGGTGACGGGGAGCAAAGGCCATATCGACGAGCTGACAGCCGAGCAAGCCGGCAAACTTCGTGTCGGCGGCACACAGGATCATGTACCGACGCTGGCTCAGGCCCTGAAGTTGGTTGACGGCCGCGTGCCCATTGTCATCGAACTTAAGGGAATTCTCGGGCGCGACGATGGTTTGGTAAGTGCAGTTGCCGACGATCTCGCCGAATATGACGGCCAGGCAGCAATTATGTCCTTCGATCATCATTTGATCCGCCGTTTCGGCAAAGACGCGCCGGGCATTCCCGCCGGACTGACCGCCGAGGGTATCCGCGATGATGCTATCGAAGCGCATTTTTCCATGCTGGCCTACAATATCGACTTCGTGTCCTACAACGTCCACCATCTGGAAAATCGTTTTGTCGAGTTCGTGCGAGGAACGATGGACATGCCCGTCATCTCCTGGACCGTGAGAAGC
>NZ_JBFUMG010000382.1:0-4453 GCF_054049495.1 Phyllobacterium sp. P5_D12
TTCCCGATGCAAGTCGTGTAGTCTCCATCGGCGGGTCGATCACCGAAATCATCTATGATCTGGGTGAGGAGGGACGGTTGGTCGGTCGCGATACCACCAGCGTTTTCCCCGAAGCTGCGCACAAGATACCTGACGTCGGATACATGCGTGCATTGTCTCCGGAAGGCGTCCTGTCGATCAACCCGACTGCGATCATTGCCGTTGAGGGTTCGGGCCCACGTGAAGCTATCGACGTGTTGAAAAAAGCCAGCGTACCTTTCGTGTTCGTTCCGGAAAACTACACCGCCGAAAGCGTGTCGGAAAAGATTCGGATTGTCGGCAAGGCACTTGGCGTTGAGGACAAGGCCGAAAAGCTATCTGCCAAAGTCGAGAAGGAATTGGCGGCAGCGGAAGCCGAAACCAAAAATATCAAGACCCGCAAACGTGTGCTCTTCGTCCTCAGTGCCACAGGCGGAAAAATCATGGCAGCGGGTACCAAGACGGCGGCTGATGGAATTATCGAACTTGCAGGCGGCGATAACGTCGTCACCGGGTATTCCGGCTACAAGACAATGACCGACGAAGCGATCCTCACGGCACAGCCGGACGTCATTCTGGTGATGGATATCCACGGGCCGCGCGCTACAACCGACGCGGATCTTCTCGCTAACAAGGCAATTGCAGTGACGCCTGCCGGTCAGAAAAAAAACATCGTGCGCATGGGCGGGCAGTATCTGCTCGGTTTCGGGCCGCGGACGGCGGAAGCGGTGCACGATCTGGCCAAGGCATTCTACGGATCTGAAGCAAGCCAATGAGCGAGTCTGTCTTGATGCGACCTGTGGCTCTTCGGTCGGGACAAGGCAAGACCCGTCCAGAAGGCGACCGCTCATTCCTGGCGAAGGGCATCATCGTCGTGCTGGGCTTTGCTCTGCTGGCGACAATGCTGTTCAGCCTTGCCGCCGGCGCGTCCGACGCTTCGGTCATATCTGTTGTCAGCGCTTTGGTTCGAGGCGCAAGCAGTGACGGTAATGTCCTTTCCCTGCGCGACAGCATCATCATCTGGGATATAAGGTTGCCACGCATTATTCTCGGCGCGATGATCGGAGCGTCGCTTGCTGTCTCCGGTGCGGTGATGCAGGGCCTATTTCGCAATCCGCTTGCGGATCCCGGTATTGTCGGCGTCTCCGCGGGTGCGGGACTTGGTGCCGTCAGCGTCATTGTCCTTGGTGGAACGGTGCTGGCACCCTTCATTGCGACCTTCAGTATATTTGCCCTGCCGGTTGCCGCCTTTATCGGCGCCCTTGTTTTCACGCTCATTCTCTATGCCGTAGCCACGCGGCGCGGACAAACCTCCATCGCCACAATGCTACTGGCCGGTATTGCACTCGGCGCCATGGCCATGGCGTATATAGGTCTCCTGACATTTCTTGCCGATGACAGGCAGTTGCGCGATCTGACGTTCTGGACACTGGGGTCGCTTGCCGGCTCCAATTGGGCCAAGATGGCTGCGGCTGGTCCCTTTATCGTGTTGGCGCTGCTGGTTTCTCCCTTTCTTGGGCGCGGCCTCAATGCCCTGGCACTTGGTGAAGCCTCGGCAAGCCACCTCGGCATTCCGGTCCAGCGTTTCAAGCGCGTGGCCATCATTGTGGTCGCTGCCGCAACTGGCGCCTCCGTTGCCGTTAGCGGTGGCATCGGCTTCGTCGGCGTTGTCGTGCCGCATTTGCTTCGGTTGGTCATTGGGCCGGACCATCGCTATCTGCTCCCGGCATCGGCACTCCTGGGTGCGAGCCTGCTGCTGCTCGCGGACGCCATTAGCCGCACCATCGTCACGCCTTCGGAATTGCCGATTGGCATCGTTACGGCAGCTGTCGGAGCGCCTTTCTTCCTGTGGATATTGCTGCGCCGCCGCGGCATTGTGGATCTTTGACCATGATCAGCCTTTCCAACGTCAACGTCATGCTTGGACGCAAGGCCATCGTCAAAGATGCGAGTTTCGATGCTCAGGCGGGGGGACTGACTGTCATCGTTGGCCCGAACGGTTCAGGCAAGACGACGCTGATGCGGGCGCTTTCCGGCGATCTGCCTTTCACCGGGCGCATAACGATCAACGGACACTCACTCAGCCATCTGAAACCGTGGCAGATAGCCGCCATGCGGGCGATCCTGCCGCAATCGACGTCGCTGTCCTTTCCATTCACCGTACGCGAAATTGTCAGGCTCGGTCTTACCAGCGGTCGTTCCGGCGCGACGCATCAAGTTGCCGAGAACCTGCCGGACGAGGCGCTGGCACTCGTCGATCTTGCTGGCTTTGGCGGTCGTTTCTACCAGGAACTTTCCGGAGGCGAACAGCAGCGCGTGCAACTTGCGCGCGTCCTCTGTCAGGTCTGGCAGCCAGTTCTGGATGGTCAGCCGCGCTTCCTCTTTCTCGACGAGCCCGTCTCTAGTCTTGATATCAAGCATCAGCTCATAATCATGCAGATCGCCCGCGCCTTTGCCACGCGTGGCGGCGGAGTAATCGCGATTCTGCATGATCTCAATCTGACCTCTATGTATGCGGACCGCGTCGTGGTCATGCACGGGGGCTGTATTGATAGCGTGGGTACACCCGCGGAGGTCCTTACAGACGACCGTATCCTGCGTGTCTATGAGTGTGCATTGAAAGTCGGCGCCTTGCCCGACAAGCATGTGCCTTTTGTCTTGCCGCAATCGGCGTCGATGTCGGTCCGTCCATAGTCAGGCGGCGGCACCAAAGGCGATCTTGCCAAGTATGGTTTCGATGATGGGTGCGCCAGCTTCTGTCTGCGCAACCACAAGCGGTGTTTCGCCGCCGAGTTCAGGCAGCGTTCGACGCCGCCAGCGGCTGGCCTTTTCCTTATCGCCAAACGTTTCTTCAGCCAGTGTCTGATGCTCGTCAAACGGACTGTCCTCCTGCTGGATTCATTAAGGCCTGGTTGGTGCAGACGACCACCACAAGTGCGACATATCATGCCGCCAACAGAATTGACTTGTTGACATAAAGATATCTTTATGTGACCCTGACACCTCATCCGGATCATGGATCATGAGGCGTGCCGAGTTATGAATATTGCGGTTGATAATCTGTTTGGTCCCATGGATTTTCCTCGGGACGGCTCCGAAGTTTTTGCAGCTTTGACCAAGGCAGCGAAAGAACGGATACTGATTCTCGACGGCGCCATGGGCACGCAGATTCAAGGCCTTAGCCTCAACGAAGATGACTTTCGCGGCGATCGCTTTGCGGATTGTTCCTGCCATCTGCAGGGCAACAATGATCTCCTGATCCTGACCCAACCGCAAGCCATCGAAGATATCCACTACGCCTATGCCATGGCGGGCGCCGATATCCTCGAGACCAACACATTTTCCTCCACCACGATCGCCCAGGCCGACTACAGCATGGAAGAGGTGGTGTATGAACTTAACCGCGATGGCGCGCGGCTTGCCCGCCGTGCCGCATTGAAAGCCGAACAGAMGGATGGCCGCCGCAGGTTTGTCGCCGGAGCGCTTGGCCCGACAAACCGCACCGCATCGATTTCCCCTGATGTCAACAATCCCGGCTATCGCGYTGTCACTTTCGACGACTTGCGCACCGCCTATGGGACCCAAGTGCGTGGCCTCATCGATGGCGGCGCGGACATCATCCTCATCGAGACCATCTTCGACACACTGAACGCCAAAGCGGCTATCTTCGCCACGAACGAAGTGTTCGAAGAGAAGGGGATCACCCTTCCGGTGATGATCTCCGGCACGATTACCGACCTTTCCGGCCGCACGCTTTCCGGCCAGACGCCGACCGCTTTCTGGCATTCGGTCCGTCACGCCAAGCCCTTCACCATCGGCTTGAATTGTGCCCTCGGCGCCAATGCCATGCGCGCGCATCTCGCCGAGATTTCCAGCGTCGCGGATACGTTCGTCTGCGCCTATCCCAATGCGGGCCTGCCCAACGAATTCGGCCAGTACGACGAGAGCCCGGAAGCGATGGCAGCGCAGCTCGAGGGTTTCGCCAGCGAAGGCCTGCTCAATATCGTGGGCGGCTGCTGCGGTTCGACCCCAGAGCATATCAAGGCAATCGCCGAAGCAGTTAGCAAATACAAACCGCGCGAGATCCCCGAGACGGAAACGCATATGCGCCTGTCGGGCCTCGAACCTTTCACGCTGACCAAGGATATTCCGTTCGTTAATGTCGGAGAGCGCACCAACATCACCGGCTCCGCGAAGTTCCGCAAACTCATCACTGCCGGCGATTTTGCCACGGCATTGGATGTCGCGCGCGATCAGGTGGCGAATGGGGCACAGATCATCGACATCAACATGGACGAAGGCCTGATCGACAGTGAAAAGGCCATGGTCGAATTCTTGAACCTCATCGCGGCAGAACCCGATATCGCCCGCGTTCCGGTGATGATCGACAGTTCGAAGTGGGACGTCATCGAAGCGGGCCTGAAGTGCGTGCAAG
>NZ_JBFUMG010000383.1:0-4451 GCF_054049495.1 Phyllobacterium sp. P5_D12
TGCTCGCTCTTCGTAGCGAGCGCGGGCAAGGTATTGCTCATAGCTGCATTGAGTCTTCTGATTGAGGGAAGGATGCAGCGGAACAACTTGACGCCGCAAGTTGAGATTCGGGATGGGTCAATCGATTTGTTCGGCCACGATCTGGCGCATTTCCTCGCGCGTGAATCCTGACGCTAGCAATTGCTGCGCGCCTCTGATTTTCCTCGGCAACATGTTTGGCATTTTGGGTTCGATTGGTCGCGGACCGACCGCGGTTGGTTTCATTTCGATATTGTTTTGCATATTAAAATCCATTCGCTGCGCAGCATCGCCCGCAGCCTTCTTTTTGAAAATACGTCGAATGCAAGCAAAGGAGAGGCATGCTGCGTAAATGTCAGCATTCAAACTTTGAGTGGTGCGGTAAAGATTCTGCGCTCAATCGGAGTCTGCAGAAATGGCCGGACTAACCTTGTCGACCAACTCCATATGGGTGACAGGAAGGAGTATTTCAAGGGATCAGGTGCTTCGGTCTCCATTGGGAGCCCGGTGTTAAGAGCCCACGGTGTCAGTCACTTATAATCTTCAAGATGGCAGATGCTGTTCCATCAAAGTAGTCTGACACAAAACATCGCCAATAGATTGATGTCCGGAATCATCCTAAACTTCTGAAAAGGGTTGCGATGGAAGCCGAAGGTGCGATTTGGCCAACGGTACTCAAACCTGGCGACAAGGTGAGATTTGTGTCGCCGGCGAGCACTCCGGACAGAGACGACGTTTTTCAGCGGGCACGAAAACTCGAAGGCTGGGGTCTCCAGGTAGACTATGGCGAGCACGCTTTCAAGAAGCGGTCGTATCTGGCGGGCACAGATGAAGAACGCGTTGCTGATTTCAACGCGGCCCTACGCGATCCAGAAGTGCGCGCGATCTTCGCCACGCGTGGCGGAAAAGGCTCCTACCGGATCGCAGATCGACTGGATTTCGAGGCAGTGCGGCGGGATCCGAAATTCCTGATTGGCTTCAGCGATATCACCATCCTTCATTTGAACTTGTGGAAGAAATGCAGCTTGGTGGGCATTCATGGTGCACTTGTCAATGGTCATTCTGGGCGCGATAGCGAAGAGACTATGTATGCGCTTCGAGCCGCGCTGATGACCTCCCAAACCATCACGATAAGGGCGCGGCAAGAGGAAAATACTTTCGCGCTCACGACGCAGGGATCTGCCAAAGGGAGGCTGATAGGGGGCAACCTCAGCATGGTTTCAACCGCTGCCGGGTGGGCCCTTCCGAAGTTGCAGGGAGCGATCCTGCTGCTCGAAGCCGTCAATATGTATGTTGGCGAGGTGGACCGCCAGTTGACGATGCTGCGGAATGCAGGTCATCTTGACGGTTTGGCAGGTATCGCACTGGGACAGTTTACCGACTTCAAGCCAAGCAGCGATAACTTCACGATCATTCATTTGTTACGCGAACATCTTGAACCTTTGGGCGTGCCGATATTGGGAGGTTTGCCGTTGGGACACGGCAGCAATCCTGTCACCGCAATAGTGGGAGCTGTGGCACATCTTGATACCTCAGCGCAAGAATTGGTACTTACACGGGGTGCCTGAAACGAAACCCGCGGCAGATATCTCCATGACAACAACCAGGATCCAATATTCAACGCCGCACGTGGATATCGTAACGGCACTGCTTCGTAATTACAGTATGTTAAGGTGTAGTTGGTGGTGGCGCTCACTACCTAGCATGAGTTCAGAGTCCGCTCTTGGCCCAAAGCGGACCTTTGTCAGTCGTAGGATGCAGCGGTGAAAACTGCTGACTGGGCGGCAAAAGCGCGGTTGTAATACGCTCCGGACAAGGTACAAGCTAGTTCCAACCGGCGCTAAATATTTACGGCGGGAACGAACGTCGTGTACAAGGCCGGTGTCTTGCGATCGATTGAATGGGAAGGTGGACTCACCTKCCCATAGCACAGAAGCAGCCTTTATTTATACACTGGCGCTGCAATCGGTTCTGCCATTGGCGGAGGAGCTTTTCCTTTGCCGATTGATCCGCAGGCACTTAAACTCATTACTGTTAGTACGGCAACGACGGTGATCAGAGCTCTATTCATTCCAAGATCCTTTTCATCAAGTTGAAGTAGGCCAACCACTCTAGGCTAATATGGAAAGTGTTAAGAACTGGTCGTCGGATCGAGAAGTAAGGGTATTTGTAGCAACGGTTCTTTTTTAACGGAGATTCCGATTCACTTGGCCGTCAATTGTCTAGAGGCATAAGGCTCGTGGATAGGTCCTATCGAGCGATTGAATTTCATGAGGCCGCGGAGTGCCCTTATTAAAAGTTCATCGACGACGATAACGATGAACAGGACCCCAGCGACCATGACCCTACGTTCCCTCTTGGCTTCCACAACCTTCAGTGTGATCATCGGCGCGCTCGCGCCTGCATTCGCTGAGACCACCCAACCCGCAACTGCCGTTCACTACACGCAAGCGCCGGACACCTACGCTTTCCCGCTCGGGGACCTTAAGATTATAGCACTATCAGACGGTACCGTTCCCCAAGACCTGCACAAGCTCCTGACTGGCACATCACAGCCAGAGATCGATAACCGCCTGCAACGATCCTTCCTGACAAATCCCGTCGAAGCATCGATCAACGCATTCCTGATTGAGGACGGCGCGCGGTCGATCTTGGTCGACACTGGTTCAGGACAGCTCTTCGGGCCTGGGTACGGCGGGAAGCTTCGGGACAGCCTTGCCAGCGTCGGTGTCATGCCGGAGGACATTACCGACATTCTTATTACCCACATCCACACAGATCATGCGGGTGGTTTGGTTACTGATGCCAGGCCCGTCTTTGCGAATGCGACGATCCACGTCGCTGCACCTGAACTTGCCTTTTTCATGGATGCGACGAACGCGGAGAAGACAGGCTACGCCCGCCAGTACTTCGACGAAGCCGCAAAAACAATCGGCGTCTACCAAAAAACCGGAAAGGTAAAAACATTCTCCGACAATGAAACCATTCTTCCGGGAATTACTGCATCGATTCATCCGGGCCATACCCCTGGCAGTTCTTTCTACACCGTAACAAGCAAGGGGCATTCGATTGCTTTTATCGGCGACATTGTTCACGTCGAGGCCGTACAGTTTCCCGATCCATTGGTCACCATCCTCTACGACGTGAACCCGGCAGAGGCGGCCATCGTCCGGGAAAAGGCTTTCTCGACCTTTGCCCGCTCCCGGCAACTCGTCGCTGCCCCCCATCTTCCGTTCCCCGGCGTCGGGCATATCGTCGTCGTGATTGGACAAGGCACAAATCTCCACTTGGCGGTGCCGTCAGGCCCGCGCTGTTTAAGTCTGGGATCGTTTGGAAATCCCGATAGGAACCGATGGGCAGACGAGGTCTGCGGTCAGGTCGCTATTTCGGGAGGTGCCTCGTTACCGAAAGAAGTTCGTTTGGCAGTGAGGTATTTCATGATGGCCTCCTTCGGCAGGTCGCCACGATGGACGACGGGGTTGAGTTTTACCTCCCGCTAGGCGCGAGGGGCGGTGGCTGATGACGCAGGTGTTTCTGCGATTGCTTGTTCCGCTTCAAGTTTGCGAAATGATCAGCGCTAAAATGGATAGGGACTAGCCCAGTCCTTCAGTGCTTGAGCCTCAAAGGTTCACTGCGACGCGACCGGACGGCAGTTCAGTTCAACCATGCGGGCCAACTCCAACACTGCGGCGTCGTCATATTGGGCCCCGTTTCGACAAGAGACCTTGACCGAATGGCCTGTATCTTTTTCGAGCCGCATCATGTGGTCCGCGAATACCTCGTCAATCCAGCTTGCATCATCAACCCGGTAAATCAGTCGAAGCGCAAGAAGTGAGATGGTCTTCTCCTTTTCATCGGTGACTTCGATCAGTCGCATCGACTGATTTTTGATCGCTCTTTTATCAGCGCCGGAGGAGGCGTCGATCGTTTCGAAGCCTCGAAATTCGTATTTGTAATCTTGCAGCATCGTGGTTGTCCTTTCGTGGACCTAAAGTTGGGCATGCAAACGCCGTCCCACCGCTTGGCAGCGGTGAAAGGAAAGATCAGTTGAAACCAACGGCCAAGATCACATGGCGGGGTGATCAATGACGCGAACAGATTGTTCGTGTTCATTGTCCGTGTGGACCAGGCAGATGGCAAAACTCCTTAAGACCGCCCGATCACGAAGATCGACGATGATGTTTCCTGCGGAACGCAAGATACGATGCGGCCATGAGCAACCGCACAAAATAAAGTGCAGYTCAACGAGTCTTAAGTCTAAGTTGGGTGTTTTATGACCGGAACTTTTCGCTTGAAGTTATAACTTCCGAAAAGTAGCCCATACTGATAAGTATCGGCTTTAAGTCATACCGACGCCTTAGTTGGCTATTTGACGGATGTTCCGTTCAACTATCGATATGGGTGAATGGGTCATGGTGAACTTCCTTGTTGAC
>NZ_JBFUMG010000384.1:0-4448 GCF_054049495.1 Phyllobacterium sp. P5_D12
TGCCAGTTCTCTCGAAACCTTCCGAACGTACCGGCAACCGGAATGCGAGTACCATCATGGTTTTCCATGAGGTGCGGCAGGCGCATGGCTGAATTAAACTATCGTATGATTTCGCCAAGCCAGACATCGATTGAGGATGGTATAAGAAGCGTACAGGGTCCCGAGGTTTGCTTTGCCGGGCAGGAGCAGCTGATTATGCCAATAGAAATCGAAGGCCACAAACCGGTCGAGGAGACACTGCGCGATCGGGAGAACGAGCTCTCGCAGCTCATCAACATGGTTCCGAGCCACCTGTGGCGCCTGACTCCGGAGGGGGAGCCGACTTTCTTCAACAAGCGCATGGTCGACTTCCTTGGCCTCGACGTTCCGGATATGGACAAGCCGGGAATCAGCCGATTGGAGGCGGTTATCGAGACCGTCCATCCGCACGATGCAGCGGAGTTTAGGGACACACTTAACCGCTGTCTCGTCACGGGCGAGCATTTCACCATGAGGTATCGCTTGCAACGCGCCGACGGTGTTTATCGTTGGATGTCGAGCCGCGCCGAGCCGATGCGGGATCCGGGCGGACATATTGTCCAGTGGTACGGCCTCTGTCACGACATCGACGACCAGATGCACGCCGAAGAGGCGTTGCGGCAAAGCGAGCGGCAGCTTCAGCAGATGATCGACGCCGTGCCGGTCCGCATCTGGAGCGTCACGTCGATGGATGGGCCGGTGTACTTCAACAAGCGATACCAAGACCATTTCCGCGCCGTGATCGCCGACTTCGAAGCTATCGAGGAGCCGCGCATCGAAACATTGCTGCAAGAGTTGATCTATCCCGAAGACGCCCCTGAAGTGCAGCGAACATTGCTGAATTGTTTTGAATCTGGCCGCGGCACCGTCATGCGGTTTCGGTGGCTTGAGAAAGATGGCGCCTATCGGTGGGCAGAGTGCAGGGTGGAGCCCCGTCGTGATCAAGACGGAACGATTGTGCAATGGTACGGCGTTTCTCTCGACATCGACGATGAAGTGCGTGCGCAGGAGGCGCTGCGCAATCGGGAGCGGGAGCTCTCGTTGCTCGTGGACATGGTTCCGAGCAACCTTTGGCGCCTGACCCCGGACGGGGAGACCACCCTTGCCAACAAGCACATGGCAGACTTTCTCGGTGTAAACCTAGAGGACAAGCGCCAGCTGGCGGTAGTGTTCGACGCCATCTTCCATCCGGACGATGTTGACGCGGTGTCGGATGTTTTGGGGCGCTGTCTCAAGACAGGCGAGCTCTTCTCCATGAAATATCGCCTGCGCCGGCACGACGGTGTCTATCGCTGGATGTCGGGCCGGGCCGAGCCGCTGCGCGCTCCGGACGGACGCATCGCCCAGTGGTTCGGCCTCTGTCACGACATAGACGATCAGGTGCATGCGGAAGAGGCGCTACGACGCGCATCCGAGCAACTCGCGCGGGCTACTCAGGCGGCCAGCCTGGCCGAGCTTTCCGCCTCGATTGCGCACGAAGTGAACCAGCCGCTGGCGGCTATCGTTGCCAATTCCCACGCATGTCACCGTTGGCTGTCCGCCGAGCCCCCGAACGTAGAGCGCGCGAAGATAACGGCTGAGAGCATCACCCGCGACGCCAATTCGGCGGCGGATGTCGTCAGCCGCATCCGCGCCCTTTTCCGTCAGGCACCTCGAGCCAGGTCGTCTGAAAATATCAACCACTTGATTGGCGAAGTCTGCCAACTGATGGCTGATGGGACCGCGGCGAAAGGCATCCGCATCGAAACGAATCTCGAGCCGGACCTGCCGTCCGTCGCGCTCGATCGCGTCCAGGTACAGCAGGTCTTTGTGAACCTGGTGCGAAATGGGGTCGAGGCGATGGACAGCGCCATGGTCGACGGCGCGCGTGCGCTCCAGATAAGCTCACTCCGTGACGGTATTGACGCGATCCGCATCGAGGTTCGCGACGCCGGAACTGGCTTCGAGGACGCCGAGCGCGTTTTCCAGCCGTTCTTCACAACCAAGCAGCACGGGATGGGTATGGGGCTCGCCATCTGCCGTTCAATCATCGAATCGCATGGGGGCCGACTCTGGATGGCCAACAACGAGACCCGTGGGGCGACCGTCGCTTTCACGCTTCCGTTGGAGGCAAGCGAGGCGCCATGAGCCAGCGCGAGGAAATGGTCTTCGTGGTGGATGATGATGCCAGGGTGCGCGAGGCAATCAGCGAACTGTTGGAGTCCTTGGGATGGCAGTCCGAGACGTTCCCCGCGGCCGCGGACTATGTCGCCTATGCGAAGCCCGATCTCCCCGCTTGCCTGATCCTCGATGTCGAGCTGCCCGACATCAACGGTCTGGAGTTCCAGAAGCAGCTATCCGACGATGTCCATCCCCCGATCGTATTTATAACAGGGCATGGCGACATTCCGTCCTCGGTACGGGCCATTCAGGGAGGTGCCATCAACTTTCTGACCAAGCCGGTCGGAGAGAACGATCTGGTTGCGGCCGTTCGGGCGGCGATCGACCGGGATCGCATTCAACGATCGGCGCGCGCGGAGCAGTCCGAGCTTGCTCGCCGCCTGGCGGCTCTTACCCCGCGTGAACGCGAGGTGCTGCCGCTCGTCGTCAGCGGCCTGCTGAACAAACAGGCCGCCGCAGAGCTCGGCATCAGTGAGATTACCCTTGAAATCCACCGCAGCAAGATCATGCACAAAATGCGGGCGGAATCGCTCGCCGACCTGGTGCGGATCGCTGAAAAGCTGCGGATTCCAATCACTCATTCCAGACGTTCAGGAAGCTTGCAAGAATGCCCAACCCGCAGTCCGTGATAGCGATCGTCGATGACGACCAGCGCCTGCTCGAATCGCTTGAGAATCTTCTTGAGTCAGCGGGGCACGTCGTGCGGGCATTCTCCTCGGCTCAGACCCTGCTCGAAAGTAATACAGTCCCGGAGATAGATTGTCTGATCACAGACATCGGCATGCCCGGCATGGACGGCTTCGAGTTGCAGCGCTTGATGAGCGAGAGACGCCCTGACTTGCCAGTGATCCTGATTACCGCCCGCCATGAAGTAATTGAGCTGTTGCAGGCGAAGCACAACTGGTTCTTCCGCAAGCCTTTCGACGGGCAAGCGTTGCTTGCAGCGATTGGTGACGCTTTGACCGGAAAGGAGAATTCACGATGAGTGTAAGTTATCATATGAGTGAGAGCTATAAGAGCAAAGTGCTCAACCGATCTCAGTCCGCAAGCAACTGGGCCGAAGGGGATCGCCCGCTGGTCATCCTCGTGGACGACGAAGCCAGCCTCCGGGAGGCGCTCCAGGAGCTCCTGCATTCGGTGGGCATCGAGACGATCAGCTTCGCCTCCACGGGCGAATTGCTCGAGGCTGAACTCCCGGATCGGCCAGGCTGCCTCGTCGCCGACGTACGGATGCCTGGCCTAAGCGGCTTGGACCTCCAATATCGGCTAGCCGAGAGCGGCGAGGCCAAACCGATCATCTTTCTCACGGCCCATGGCGACATCCCCATGTCGGTGCAGGCGATGAAAGCGGGAGCTGTCGACTTCCTCACCAAGCCGGTGCGCGACCAGACGCTGCTCGATGCGATCGCCGCCGGCATTGAGCTTGATATCCAGCGGCGGGCGCACGCGCGGATACTGAAGGAGTACCTAAGCAAGTTCGCGCTGCTCACTCCGCGCGAACGTCAGGTCCTACGCGAAGTCGCGGCTGGCCGGCTGAACAAGCAGATCGCTTTCTACCTCGGCATCAGCGATATCACTGTCAAGCTCCATCGCTGCAACGTCATGCGCAAGATGCAGCTGACTTCCGTCGGCGAACTCGTTCGCGTCTGGGAGATGTTGCCTGCCGAGGTACGCAAGACTGTGGAGGCCGCGCCGCTTCAAACGCATTGACCGAGTTGAGAAATCATGGGCGGTTCATGCCGGAGCGTCGGTAAAGTGCGAGGCACGGGCGGTTCCGCTGAGGCGCCGAATAACGACCATGGCGAGCCCCCATGCGGCCGCCGTGATCGCGACGCAGACGGCAGCGAGGCCTGCGTAGCCTACCGCCGCAATCACGGAGCCGGCCATCAGAGGGCCGGCGGCGAAGCCAAACAGATAGGCCGACCCCGCCGCCGCGGCCCAACGCCCGCTGCGGTCGAGCGCGGCGGCAAGGCCGAAAAGGTAGGGAATCGAGAAGTAATAAATGACACCCGACGCGACAAGAGCGACAAGGTAGACTGTCGGATTGCGCGAGAGACAGAGCGCCAGGGCGACGAGTGTAAGGCCGACGCAGAACCCCGAGAAAGGAATCGCTCGTCCCCAGCGCACGTTGAGCGCGGTCGCGGCTCCTGCACCTGCAAGGCCGACCAAGGTGGTGATCGTCAGCGCATAGCCCACCGCAGTCGTGTCGAGGCCTGCGCGCTCGCCCAAGGGCGTGCTGAACGCGTAGACCGCGGCAGAGACGGTAAGAT
>NZ_JBFUMG010000385.1:0-4447 GCF_054049495.1 Phyllobacterium sp. P5_D12
GGCCCATATCAGCCAGCCCGCCGAGGGCATCTTCCGCGTCATGGCCGGGGAGATCGTCAGGGACTTCCAGATTGAAGAAGAATCGATCGCCTTCGCCGAAACAACGCTGGAGCATCAAGTCGCGCAGTTGGCCCTGGAAGCTGGAACCGATGAAGCGCAGATCAGCACCACTCGTGACGTCAGCGCCGCCACAGTCGAGGATCAGCGCAAGTTCATCGAAGCGGTGGTGATAGCAACGGCTTCCGGCAGGCCGCGCATTGCGCATTGAAAAGCATTCGCTCCAATTAGGCTCGAATTCTGCTGCTATTGAAGAATTGACTGACAATGCTTCTGCGTGTTCAAGGGTAGGCCTGCGAAAATTTAAGGAATGAACCATGGTTGAACGCATCGAGATGAATGGCTTGAGGGTAGCGAAGGAACTTCATGACTTCGTGGCCAATGAAGCTATCCCGGGTACCGGTATCGATGCGGCGCAATTCTGGTCCGGCTTTGCACAGATTGTCGAAGATCTGGCCCCAAAAAACCGCGCACTCCTGCAAAAACGCGATGCATTTCAGCAGAAGCTGGACGATTTTTACAAGAGCAAGCGAGATAGCGGTTACAGCCACGAAGAATACGAGGCCTTCTTAAGGGGGATCGGCTACCTGCTGCCAGAAGGAGCTGCCTTCGCCGTTTCAACCAGCAATGTCGATCCTGAAATTGCTGTTGTCGCTGGTCCGCAGCTTGTCGTTCCCGTGATGAATGCCCGTTATGCGCTCAATGCCGCCAATGCGCGCTGGGGGTCGCTCTATGACGCACTGTATGGGACGGATGCCATTCCGGATGCTGGTGGCGCCGAAAGAGGCAAAGCGTTCAATCCGGTTCGGGGATCGAAGGTGATTGCCTGGGCCAAAGCGTTTCTCGACGACAGCGCGCCACTGAATGGTGCACACTGGGCCGATGTTTCCGGCCTGAGTATCGAAAATCATAAGCTTATTCTGAAGGCCAATGGCAAGCTTGCTGCGCTAAAAGATGAAGGACAGTTTGCCGGTTATCGCGGCGACGCGACGGCTCCAGCCGCAATTCTTCTTGTGAAGAATGGCCTGCATGTCGAGATCGTTGTCAATACCGATCATCCGATTGGCAAAACAGATTCCGCACATATCGCCGATGTTTTATTGGAAACGGCTCTGACCACGATTCAGGATTGCGAGGATTCCGTTGCCGCCGTCGATGCAGAGGACAAGGTTGTCGCCTACCGCAACTGGCTCGGCCTGATGAATGGCGATCTCGAAGATACATTCGAGAAGGGCGGCAAGACGGTTACGCGCAAACTCAATGCAGATCGGGAGTACACAGGCAAGGACGGCAAGCCTCTGACCGTACCTGGACGCTCGCTGATGCTGGTGCGCAATGTCGGCCATCTGATGACCAATCCTGCTATCCTCGACAGCGAGGGCAACGAGGTTCCCGAAGGCATTATGGATGCGGCGATTACCGCTTTGGCTGCGCTCCACGACATAGGACCGGACGGCCGCCACATGAATTCCCGCGCCGGATCCATGTATGTGGTCAAGCCAAAAATGCACGGTCCGGAAGAGGTAGCATTCGCTTCTGAGCTGTTTGGAAGGGTTGAGACGCTGCTGGGTATGCAGCCGAACACCGTAAAGATGGGAATCATGGATGAGGAACGACGCACCACGGTCAACTTGAAGGAATCCATACGTGCTGCGAAGGAACGCGTCGTCTTCATCAACACTGGCTTCCTCGACCGTACGGGCGATGAAATTCACACATCAATGGAAGCCGGTCCCATGATCCGCAAGGGCGACATGAAACAGGCCGCCTGGATCGGCGCCTATGAGGACTGGAACGTCGATGTAGGTCTCGAGTGCGGACTTTCAGGTCATGCGCAGATCGGCAAGGGCATGTGGGCCATGCCCGACCTGATGGCGGCGATGCTTGAGCAGAAGATCGCGCATCCGAAAGCCGGTGCCAATACCGCCTGGGTACCATCCCCCACAGCGGCAACACTGCATGCCACCCATTACCACAAGGTCAATGTCGCCGACGTCCAGGCCAGTTTGAAAAAGCGCGGGCGCGCCAAGCTCAGCGATATTCTATCCGTACCCGTCGTATCCCGGCCCAACTGGACGCCGGAGGATATTCAGCGCGAACTTGATAACAATGCTCAAGGGATTCTTGGTTATGTCGTGCGTTGGGTCGACCAAGGCGTCGGCTGTTCCAAGGTGCCGGATATCAACAATGTCGGCTTGATGGAAGACCGCGCAACGCTTCGCATCTCCGCGCAGCATATCGCCAATTGGCTGCATCATGGTGTGGCCAGCGAGGCGCAAGTGCTTGAGACGCTGAAGCGAATGGCAGCGGTCGTCGACAAGCAGAACGCTGGCGATCCCCTTTATCACCCAATGGCCGCTGATTTCGACGGTTCGATTGCCTTTCAAGCGGCATGCGACCTCGTTTTCAAAGGTCGCGAACAGCCGAATGGCTATACGGAACCGGTCTTGCATCGCCGTCGGCTCGAGTTGAAGGCAAAGCAGACCTAGGTCAACGGACATATGGCTCACTAYGTCAGATACCTTATGTTCCTCACCGCTGTGATGGTGTGGAACACTGGCCTGGCTGAAGAAGGACAAATCTCGGCAGTAGAGATCGTCGACTGGGGGCTGACGAGCCCGAAAGAAGTCGGATCCGAAGTTTCACCCGATACGCCAACAGGTGTGAACCGGCTGGTCGAAGGCCCTGTCGATGTCACGCGAACCACGAAAATCCGGGCGTGCATCGGCACAAGTTTCGGTGTCCTCTACAGAACGTCGGATGTCGGTGAGGCGGTCCTTCCAATAATGGTCGTGGTTTTCCATCCAATGATCAAAACACAGGACGGCCGATCGATGCTGAAAAGCAGCTGGCCTGACAGTGCGACCTCCCTGCGCCGTTACGCCGGCTGGGTTTTCGAAAGGGACTTCGAACTCGTCTCCGGGGAGTGGACGATCTCGTTACGTGACCTGTCCGGTCGGGAACTGGTATCAAAAAGTTTCGATGTAACTGCCGGAAGCTGTCCGATTTCATAGAAGGGAGATGGGCTGGGATTGCGCGGAACGTGAGTTCTATATCCGAACTGCCACATCCGCCCACTTGTGTGCTGGCTGATTCTTGTTTAGGCGAGGCGCATGAAACTGCTTGCGCTCGATACCGCTGCCAATCTCTGCTCCGTCGCCGTTCTCGACGTTGAAACAGGGGCTATACTGGCGGCGTTAAGCGAAGATATCGGCCAAGGGCATGCCGAGCGATTGATGACCGCGGTCGAGCAGGTGGCAGCTACGGCCCAAGTTTCCATCACGGATATTGGCAAGATTGCTGTCAGCATCGGACCCGGCTCGTTTACAGGCGTCCGAGTCGGCGTCTCGACAGCGCGGGGCTTCGCACTTGCGCTGAAATGTCCGGCAGTTGGGATCAGTACCCTTCAGGCACTCGCTTATGATGCTGCCAAGCAATTTTCGCATCGACCGATTCTTTCGATTATCGATGCACGGCGTGACGAGCTCTATGCTCAATTCTTTGGCGAGGATGGATCGGCGGCGTCGGAGCCAATGGTGACGACCTTGCCCTTGATTATAAAACAATTGGAAGAACGAGGCAGCGAGCATGGGCTCGCGGGTTCGGGTGCAATTCTAATCGAAAAAGAGCTTGGTCGTCCTCTCGACATCGCCGCAATCACGGCGACAGGAAGCATAGAAGCCTTCGCGCGGCTCGGCGCATTGCGGAGGGACGACGGCGAAGCGCCAAGGCCGCTTTATCTGCGTGGTCTTGATGTCAAGCAGCAGCAGGGTTTCGTTCTGAAAAGAAAGATCGTCGAATGATCGGCTTTCCATTCGACGCCATGCGGTCGCAACAATTTGTGATTGAGCCGGTACTTCCGGAGGATGCACCACATCTGGCCAGGATTCATGAGAGGACATTTCGGCAACCGTGGAGCGACGAGGAGTTTCATGCCCTTATCGTCGATGACAAGGTTTTCGGGTTTATTGCTCGAGAAGAGGGCAACCGCAAAGCACAGCCGGGCGGGTTCGTTTTGGCACGTCTCGTGTTGGACGAGGCGGAAATACTGACAATCGCTGTCTCACCCCAGTCACAGCGCAAGGGTCTTGGCCACGCTCTGATGGATGCAGCGCTCCGTTACCTGCACAATGCGCGCGCAACTATGCTGTTTCTCGAGGTCGACGAACTCAATATCCCGGCACTGGCGCTCTATCGCAGACTTGGTTTCAAGCAGGTTGGAAAGCGGCCGGGCTACTATGAAACGGCGGCAGGACGCTCGGCTGCCTTGACGATGCGCCGCGATTTGAAAAAGAGCCGCTGAATGATCGCGTGGTTGCGTTTTCTGGTGACGGCGACGGCGTTTGTTCTCGTTATAATCCTGCTGGTGCCGTTGCAGTTCCTATTTTTG
>NZ_JBFUMG010000386.1:0-4394 GCF_054049495.1 Phyllobacterium sp. P5_D12
TGCAGAATGCATTCACGGATACCTTGCCTAGGGTCCGGTTGCTCGTCATGGCAAAAACAAGGTGATCTATCGGATCTGAGCGAATTGAAACAGGCCAATCCCGTCCATAATGTGCCGTCAAGCGATCATGGACAATGACGAGCGGGCTCGGGATTCCAAAATCCAGAACATATTGCATATCTGAACTATGGAACAAAAAGAGAACAAATTCAACAATCGGAGTGCCGGCAGTCCGCAGGCGCCCTTATCACTCATGCGGTAATATCGATTACGCCACAATCACCGGCTTCTGTGCCGAATACCAATCTGTGGCCGCTTGTGTCCCAGTTCATCGTGGACATCGCGCTTTTACCACCACGGCGAAGGAGAACCTCTTTCTGATCGCCGAAACGGCCGACCAGAATCATCCCATCCGAGTAGCCGATCGCCACAATTTCTTCGACCGGATGGCAGGCAACAGCTGTGACCAGGCTATCGCCGCGTGTTCCAAGCTCAAGAGGTGCCTTGCCCATTGGGCCATCTTTTCCGGAAAAGGGCCAAATGATAGCGGCGGGTGCACCCGATGTGGCCAGCCATTTGCCTTTTGCGCTCCAGGACCAGCTCTTCACCTTGTTGGGATACCCGGTCATGCGCATATGGCGATTGTCCTCAAGACGCCATCCGTGCAGGGCGTTCTCTTGCATCGAGGTGACGAGGAAACGATTGTCCGGGGAAAAAATGACGGAGACGTGTGCGCCTTTCCATTCAAGCTCGGTCGGAGCGCCGTTCGTTGCGGGCCAATGCAGGGTCACGCCATTGTAACGGGCGACAGCCAACCGAAACCCTTTGGGGGCAAAGGCTATCCCTTCGACGCTGCGCTCGTGCAGAATTTCACGAACGGTGCCATCGGCCGACCTTACCCACGCCGACCGCCCCGACGCAAAGGCAATCGCACCATTTGGGGCTGCAGCCAAGGCTGTCATCCATTTGCGCGGGATGACGCTTAACTCTTCCGCTTGTCCGTTCAAACCAGTCGCACAGATTCGGCCATCCTCGCCGCCGGTCAGGAGGGACTTGCCGTCAAACGAAGGCACTGCACAAAGCAACCCGTCATGGGCTTCCGTGACCTTATGACCATTGTCGAGGCGGTGTATGGTGCCATCGGCCAAGGCAAAGAAAGGGACATCCTTGACGAAGCGCGCGTCAATGCAATGGCCGGCAAGATCAAGCGGGGCAATGGTCGGCATAGGTCGTAAACTCATGAGTAGGATTGAAATGGCGCCTGAAACGGCAAGACGATGCGAGGAGAAGCGTGAAGGGCGGGGTCTTTCCCCCGGCCGAACGGTTCGACACTGCAGCTTGCAGCCGTTTCGGCGTCCCAAGGATATGGTCCATCTTCCCGGCAACATCGTCGCAAAAGATTTGAAAATGGATAAACATTTCCTTCGCCTTTGCTCCTTGTATCCGAAAAGATGGCCTCATACCATTTCGACCCTATTCATGAGCTCACGACCTAGGCAAGGCAGCTTTCGAGGCCGGATTTCAATGCATCATGGTCGAGTTCCCGGCCGATAAATACGAGACGGCTTTCATGTTTTTCGCCGTCCTTCCAGGCACGCTGATGGTCACCTTCGATGATCATGTGCACACCCTGGATAACATAGCGTTCATGATCATTCTTGAACGCCAGAATGCCCTTCAGCCGAAGAATATTCGGTCCCTGCTCCTGCGTGATCCTTTGAATCCATGGGAAGAATTTATCTGCGTTGAGCTCACCTGTCCGAAGCGAGACCGACTGAACGGTTACGTCATGTATAGGGGATGCATGATCGTGGTGATGATGGTCGTGCCCATGGTGGTCGTGTGCATGATCGTGGTGGTGATGATGTTCGTGATCGTGATCGCAATCGGGGCCGCACTCATGATCTGGATGATCGTGATCGAGGAAATGCGGATCGCTTTCCAGGGCCCGAGCCAGATCGAAAGCGCCGCGATCGAGAACACGAGACAAATCAATGTCGGCCCGCTCGGTCCGGTGAATGACCGCATGTGGATTTATGGCGCGGACAGTCGCCTCGACCGCGGTAAGCTCTTCTGGAGTTACAAGGTCGGTTTTATTCAGAAGTACAACATCGGCAAAGGCGATCTGGTCCTCGGCCTCGCGGCTGTCTTTCAGACGCAGTGGCAGATGCTTGGCATCGACCAATGCAACCACCGCATCAAGTATCGTTTTGCTGCGGACGTCGTCGTCCATGAAGAAAGTCTGGGCAACGGGCACGGGATCGGCAAGGCCAGTCGTCTCGACGATAATGGCATCGAACCGCCCGGGACGACGCATCAGGCCCTCCACCACGCGGATCAAGTCGCCGCGTACCGTGCAGCATATGCAGCCGTTGTTCATTTCATAAATCTCTTCGTCCGATTCGACGATCAGATCGTTGTCGATACCGATCTCGCCAAATTCATTGACGATGACAGCATACCGTTTGCCGTGATCTTCACTCAGGATGCGGTTGAGAAGTGTTGTTTTTCCTGAGCCAAGATAACCAGTCAGGACTGTCACCGGGATCTGGGCGGGACGTGCTGCTTCCGCTGCCATAGACGTCGTCTGAGCTTCACTCATCGTGTGCCTCTTTGAATGGATAGACCCACGATATAGGTGATCAGATCAGTTTTTGCCACACCTATAGCGTTCAAATGCGTGAATGAGTGCATCAATCCGGTTGAGGTGTATCAGCTGAGGACAGAGCAATCGAACCTGCCGACGTCTTCGAGCAGTTCCACAAGACCTTTCACACTGTGAGCGATAATTTCTTCGCCAGCTTCTGCCGTAGCGAGAGCTGCGTTGCCCACTACGCCCTCCTTGTTCAGATCCGTCATTTTCCAGCCGAAAGCATGTGGGCCATAAGCACGCAGGTGTTTGTAGGTTTCGGCGTAGCGGCGTTGATTGGAACCGAAGTTTCTTGCTTTGGTCATATCCACAAGCTCTGGATGCAAGGCGAGCATCACCGAAGTCTCGATGAATCCACCATGGATATCGAGTGCCTTGTCTTCGGGTGACATCAGGCCATCCGGCAAACCAAATCGGGTCCAGCTTGTTGCCACAGCAAGCATATTGAAACCAACCCGCAATTCCGTAGCGACGATTGTCATGAGCGGGGCGTTGCCGCCATGGGCATTCAGAAGGACCAGCTTCGATATGCCCCGCCGCGCTACACTTTCGCCGATGCTGATCCAGCGATTTACCGCCTCGTCAAAGGTCAATGTCCGGGTGCCGGCAATACCCATGTGTTCGATGGAGTAGCCAACCCGTTCGACAGGCAGAAAATCGACCGATAACGCCTGTGGGAGGGCATCCTTAAGCCGATCGACCAGGCCTGCAACGATAAGCGTATCGGTTTCATAGGGCAGATGCGGGCCATGCTGCTCATGCGCACCGAGAGGAAGGAGGGCAATCGTCGCTTGCTTCGGCATTTCCGGCTCATTCGTCCTGTTTGATCCGGTCGGTGTGACCGGTGGGAGAATAGTCTTGTTCGATTGCAGTTTTACAGGCTTATTTGGCACCACGCACAAATTCGTCGGCAAATTTCATCAGATTGTCATATAAGAATTGTAACGCGGGTTTGCTGTGCAACGAATGGTCGATTCAGGTCGATTTGCTCATTCGGTTTCGGATTTGCTATTGTAATGGCTGTGTCAGCGCATAATGTTCGTCTGTTAACTACCCCCACAACAAGAACTAGCCGCCTTATCATCAACCGGTCAATACGTGATGTGCAAGCAGGAGTTTGAATGGTCAAGGATCGTAAACCCCTCATTCTTCATCGTCTGCAATCGACCGCAAGATTGACGCGGACGGCGCTGGCCACCCGATTGCTTGGCCATGGYTTCTATGCAGGGCAGGATGCGGTGATGCTGCAACTTGCGCATGAAGATGGTCTATCGCCGAGCGTTCTTGCCAAACGCCTTGGTGTGCGCCCGCCAACAATCACCAAGACGATCTCCCGCCTGCAAACACAAGGTTTCGTCAAGAAAGAAGGGTCTACGACAGACCAGCGCCAAGCCCATATTTTCCTGACAGACACCGGCAACGAGGCAATCAAATCAATCGAGAAGTCCATTCGCAAGACTGAAAAGGATGCGATGAAGGGGTTCGACAAGAAAGAGCGCAAGGCCTTTGTAAAAATGCTTTCGCGGCTTGAGATCAATCTATCAGCAGCGGAACTTTTACGTCAAACAGCCCCCGATGACGATCATGACGATGATGATGCCGACGACGAATAGACGATCGGCAAAAGTTTTTTTCAATTTGCGGTTACAAAACGCATGAACTTGTTATCATGTGGGAGTTCCTTCCCGCCTGATTGGTAAACCTGTTGTCACCACCTCTCCCTTCCTCGCAGGAAGTCGCACCG
>NZ_JBFUMG010000387.1:0-4393 GCF_054049495.1 Phyllobacterium sp. P5_D12
AACCCGACCTGCGTGATAAGCCTCGGCGACAGTTTTCACGATGGTCAAGCGGCAGCGCGCCTGCCTGCACTCTATGCGGCGGAACTCGCCACATTGATGGCTGGGCGCGAATGGATCTGGATCACCGGCAATCATGACCCTGAACATCCGGCGGATTTGCCGGGCGAGACATTCACGGAACTGGCGCTCGGCAATCTGGTCTTTCGGCACGAACCGTCGAAGTCTCCTTGCTCCGGCGAGATCGCAGGACATTTGCACCCGGCGGCCAAGGTGGTGCGGCGCGGGCAAGCGGTGCAGCGACGCTGCTTCGTCAGCGACCGCTCGCGCATGATCATGCCGGCTTTCGGCRCTTATACCGGCGGGTTGAACATTCTCGGCCGTGCCTTTCACGGATTGTTCGACGCGCAAACAATTACCGCCTATATGCTCGGCCATGCCCGGGTCTATCCGATGGTGAGGAAGGCGCTGTTTCTCTAGGGCTTCTTAGGCATCCTCATATCGGCAAGCGGCCATCCTCCTTCAGCGTGTCGAGCACGATGGCGGTTTTGACATGCTGGACGGATTCATGCGGTAGCAGAACCTCGTTGACGAATGTCGAAAGTCCGCGCAGGTCCGGGGTCACCACTTTGATGAAATAATCCATCTCTCCAGTCAGAGCATGGGCTTCCATGACCTGAGGCAGTTTCGAGATGAGTTCCGAAAAGCGCTGCGCGTTGTCCCGGTTGTGCGTCGCCAGCGTTACCGAGATGATGTTGACGATGCCAAGGCCGAGTTTTTCCCGATCGATCTCCGCCCGGTAGCCGCGAATATAGCCCTCCTCTTCCAGCCGCGTGCGGCGTCGCGAACATTGCGACGGCGAGAGGTTGATCCGCTCGGAAAGCTCGTTGTTGGTCAGCCGCCCATCCTCCTGCAGGCAAATGAGAATTTTGCGGTCAGATGGATCAAGTTGCTGCATATGTGCATCCGCTACCGTATTTTCGCACGAAACATGCGAAATATACGCTAACGAAGCGTTGAAATGCAAGCACATTGCAGGCGGTTTGCGCGATAATGGCGGTTACCGCATGGAGGATGATATGGGCCCGTTTCCGCACGACGCACCGAAAGCCACGATCAGCAAAGATAACCCCGCTGGGACGGACGGTTTCGAATTCGTTGAATTCTCCCATCCGGAGCCGGAGCAGCTCAAAGAGCTGTTTGCGCGCATGGGTTATGTGCCTGTGGCCCGCCACAAGACCAAGAACATCACTGTCTGGCGCCAGGGCGACATCAATTACATTCTCAATGCCGAGCCGGGTTCCCATGCGACGAAGTTCGTCGACAAGCATGGCCCTTGCGCCCCTTCCATGGCCTGGCGGGTGGTGGATGCCAAGCACGCCTACAACCATGCGGTTGCCAAGGGTGCGACGCCCTATGAGGGCGACGACAAGACGCTCGATGTTCCGGCGATCGTCGGTATCGGCGGATCGCTGCTGTATTTCATCGAAACCTATGGCGACAAAGGCTCTATCTATGATGCGGAATTTGAATGGCTGGGCGAGCGCGATCCAAAGCCGGAAGGTGTCGGTTTCTATTATCTCGACCACCTCACCCACAATGTCTATCGCGGCAACATGGACAAATGGTGGGCGTTCTATCGCGAACTCTTCGGTTTCAAGCAGATCCATTTCTTCGATATTGCCGGCAAATTTACCGGGCTGGTTTCGCGCGCGATCACCTCGCCCTGCGGCAAGATCCGCATCCCGTTGAATGAATCCACAGATGACAAGAGTCAGATCGAGGAATATTTGCGCAAGTATAAAGGCGAAGGTATCCAGCACATCGCCGTCGGGACGGAGGCGATCTTTGACGCGACCGACAAGCTCGCCGATAACGGGCTGAAGTTCATGCCCGGACCGCCCGAGACCTACTACGAGAAATCGCATGACCGCGTAAACGGCCACGACGAGCCGATCGAGCGGATGAAGAAGCACGGAATTCTCATTGATGGCGAAGGCGTCGTCGATGGTGGCTTGACGAAGATCTTGCTGCAGATTTTCTCAAAGACGGTAATCGGGCCGATCTTCTTCGAGTTCATCCAGCGCAAGGGTGACGAAGGTTTTGGCGAAGGCAATTTCCGCGCCTTGTTCGAGTCGATCGAGGAAGATCAGATTCGCCGCGGTGTGATAAAAATCGCAGCGGCGGAGTAGTTCGACGGTTGTATTCGACTCAATTATGACCTAAATTATGGTCATAAGGAGTTTTGCTGTGAACATCTCTATCGCTGAAGCCAAAGCGAAATTTTCTGAACTGATTACCCGCGCGCAGTCGGGCGAGGAGATCGTGCTTACACGACATGGCAAAGCCGTCGCGACCATTTCTCCTCTGCCTAACCCGGATAAAAAGCCGGGTAGCCTGATAGGTGCGATGAAGGGACGAGTAGAGATATCAGAGAATTTCGATGAACTCGGTCCCGAATGGGACGAATACGTCAAATGAGCGGCCCGCTCTATCTTATCGATACGCACGTATTGCTGTGGGCCGTGAGCGATGATCCCCGACTTTCCAAACGGCAGAGGGAGATATTGCACCGGGGCGAGGATCTTGTTGTGAGCTCTGTGTCTATATGGGAGATCGCCATCAAGCGAGCACTGGGCAAGCTTTTCCTGAATGGCGATATCGTCGACGCAGTGAAATCGCGTAATATTCCATTTCTCTCAGTCTATGAACGACATGCTGCGCGTACGGAACACCTCGGCGATCACCATCGAGATCCATTTGATCGGCTCCTCATTGCTCAGGCGCAGGTCGAGAATCTCACGATCCTGACATCGGATACGATATTTCGTCACTATGACGTTATGGTACTCTGACCCTGCATCTTCAGAGGTCCTGTTTTACCTTGTCCGGATGCGCCGCTGCGAAGGCGTCGATAGCCCTGCACCGTTTGACGATTGCGCTTATGCGTTTGAAGCCGCTCGTTTTAACACCCCAGCGTTTGGCATTGTAAACTTGGGGAACGAGACAGAAATCTGCCATGCCGGGCGTGTTGCCGTGGCAGAATTTTCCCGTATCCGGATGGTGCAGCATCGCCTCGAATGCGGAAAGGCCCTCGGCGATAAACTTGCGCATCCAGGCGATGCGGACCTTGTCGCCACCTTCAGTCAAAAACAAGATGTGGGCCATCACACCCATGTTACAGACCGGATGGGTCTCCATGGCTATCGCATAGGAAAGTGCCCTCACCCGCTGCCGTCCTGCCGGTTCCTGCGGCAGGAAACCTGCGTCCAGATAAATCTCATCAAGATATTCGATGATCGCCAGTGACTGGGTCATCATCCGCCCGTCCATGGCGAGCGTTGGAACGAGACCTTGCGGGTTACGGCTGAGATTGTCGGCACCCTTGTGTTCGTCCTTGAGGAGATTGACCGGCACGGTTTCATATTCGAGACGGAGACGATTGAGCGCGATACGCACCCGATAGCTGGCTGACGAGCGCCAGTAGTCGTAAAGGACGATGCCGTTCATGCTTCACGCCCGTAATTGATCACCTGCTGCTCGATGGCGCCGAAGATCGAATGACCATAAGGGTCCTTCATCTCGATCCGCACAAGATCACCGAAACGCAGGAATGGCGTCTGCGGAGCGCCTTCCCGGATGGTCTCGATCATGCGGATTTCTGCTATGCAGGAATAGCCCGCCCCGTCCTCCTCGACGGGCTGGCCCGGTCCACCGTCGAGCTTGTTGGAGACCGTGCCGGAGCCGACGATCGTACCCGCACCAAGCGGCCGCGTCCTGGCGGCATGGGCGATCAGCGTCGGGAAATCGAAGGTCATGTCGATACCGGCATTGGCGCGGCCGAACGGCCTGCCGTTGAGGTCGACATGCAATGGCAGGTGCACCTTGTTGCCGTCCCAGGCTTCGCCCAGTTCATCGGGTGTCACGGCAACGGGTGAAAACGCCGATGATGGTTTGGACTGGAAAAACCCGAAACCTTTCGCGAGTTCCGCGGGGATGRGCCCGCGCAGGCTGACATCATTGACCAGCATGACAAGGCGGATTGCATCACGAGCCTCGTCGACACTCGCACCCATTGGCACGTCATCGACAACGACGGCGACCTCCCCTTCCATGTCAATGCCATAGGCCTCGTCGGCCATGCGGATCGGTTCGCGGGGTCCGAGGAAACTGTCGGAGCCGCCTTGATAGATCAGCGGATCGGTCCAGAAGCTCTCCGGCATCTCGGCGCCGCGCGCCTTGCGCACCAGTTCGACGTGATTGACATAGGCCGAACCATCCGCCCATTGATAGGCGCGCGGCAATGGCGCCATTGCCTCATGTTCGTGGAAGCGGCCGATGGGGACCGCACCAAGCTCAAGACTTTTGCCAAGGGCTTCCAGATGCGGTGCTATAC
>NZ_JBFUMG010000388.1:0-4374 GCF_054049495.1 Phyllobacterium sp. P5_D12
ATTCCACCTATCTGAAGGAGCCGCCATTCCTAGCTCCCGAACTATCGGAATCAGCCCTTAGGCCAATTAGCGGCGCCCGCGTTCTGGCGATATTGGGTGATTCCGTCACGACCGATCATATCAGCCCGATCGGCAGCATCCGGCGTAATTCCCCAGCTGGTAGCTATCTGGCAAATCTCGACGTCGTGCCCGCGAATTTCAACAATTTCGGTGCGCGGCGCATGAACCATGAAATCATGATGCGGGGAGGATTTGGCAATCAGCGCCTGCGTAATCTTATGGTGCCGGACGTGGAGGGAGGAATTACCACCTATCAACCGGGTGGCGACCGGATGAATATCTATGATGCGGCCTTGCGCTATAAGGCAAAGGCTGTGCCATTGATCGTCATAGCCGGTCACGAATATGGTACGGGCAGCGCCCGTGACTGGGCGGCCAAGGTCACACGGCTACTCGGGGTACGTGCCGTTGTTGCCAATAGTTTCGAACGGATCCACCGCAGCAATCTAGTGGGAATGGGAGTGATGCCTTGCCAGTTTGCCCAGCCTGTCCGTGTTTCCGATCTTGGTCTGGATGGATCGGAATGTTTCAACATTGTCGGTCTGAATGCCGATGCTCCGATGCGCCAGTCATTGAAATTGGTTATTCATCGCGCCAATGGCGAGACCACAGAAGTGCCTCTCATACTTCGTCTCGATACCCCGGCGGAGGTCGAATACATGCGCAGCGGCGGTATCATGCCCTACATACTCAACCAATTGATCATCAAAGCGGAATCGACACTGCCCTCCGAGGTGCACAAGCTCGCCTCCAATCATTGAACAGGAGATTACACATGGACCAGGCTACATATGACAAAGGCCTTCGCATACGCCGGGAAACACTGGGTGACAGCTATGTCGACAAGGCATTGGCTCAGGCAGACGATTTCACGCAGGACCTGCAACAGCTGGTCACTACCTATTGCTGGGGAGAAGTTTGGGGGCGGGAAGGACTTGACCGCAAGACAAGGTCCACCATCAACCTCGCAATGATCAGCGCCCTCAATCGTCCGCATGAATTGGCTGCGCATGTTCGAGGTGCGATTAACAACGGCCTCACCAAGGACGAGATTAAGGAAATCCTCTTGCAGGTAGGCATCTATTGCGGCGTTCCAGCGATGGTTGACAGCTTTAGGGTTGCACGCGAGGTGCTGAATGATCTCGACTCCGAATAGCGGACGACTGTATCGCGCTTGAACAATAGTAGGCGGCAAATATGATTTGCTCAATCACCAAAGTGGTCCCACTGATCGTGTGTACTTTCAACTAAGCTGGGCAGGCCGTGGCCCGCACGAGATAGCCACGGCAGGCCGGATTGGTTGCCTACCCCGAAGGACCCGCGGCCACCCAAGCAGGGGCTTGCGCCCATTTGCGTCGCGAAAAATGGAACTCGGGTTCGCATCACAATGCGCAATATCAGATGTAGAGCGGGGGCGGTGCAACCTCCTGCAAGTGGGGCGAAAACTCGCGCGGCGACACAGACTTGACCTTGACTAACATTCGCCAGAGGATGATAATCAAGTATTAGACCGTAGTACTTACATAAAATTGCACGCATGTTTTGGCATTGGGGATTTGACAGGGTCTCCCCAAACCGGATCCTGACAAACGCAGTACTCATACAACTCGGTAGGTCAGCCATGAACCGACAGATGTTGATTTGGACAATGCTAATTGGGGGATTGGCCGGAGCGGCCGACGTTGCCCTTTCGCAAGAGCTACCGAAGCCACCGGCGGATACCCGTCTTTTGGAGTTCACTGGTCCCGACCAAGGTTGGCCGCCGACGGTGAGCGGCGCGACCAATGTAGAGATCCTTCCGACTGATGAAGTTGTGACGCTACTCACCCCTGCCGCTACGATGCGGCTTGGTGAGCTTGCGGYCAGCGCTCCAGCGGTGCGGCGCGTTTTGGGCGATCGGTTTGCATTTATTGAGGCTAATCTGGTCGAAGAGGATAAGAGGGCTGATGATCGTCCTGCCGAAAGACGGCTCGCTAACGCGACTTTCTACAGCTATTCGCGCAATGTAGCTGTCCGCGCATTGTTGCGCGAAGGAGAGATCCTCGAGGTCTCCGACGTCGAAGGATATCAGCCTCCGGAAAGCCCAGACGAGATCGAGCGGGCAGTTGCATTAGCCCGCGGAGAACCACAGCTGCGCGAAGCGGCAAGCAAACTTGAGGGGCGTGCATTATTGACCGAACCGGACGAAGGCCAGCCGGGCGCGGGCCATCGGGTCCTTTACGTCAGCTTCATGGCTCCCGGCACGGGATTGGCAGAAATGTTTGCCTTGGTCGATCTGACGGACAATCGCGTTTTGGAAGCGGGGCGCGTCGCCGGCGGTTAGTTTCAAATAAGAGTCAGTGGGGAGGGGAGCATGTCACACTGGGGTAGAGCGGTTCGTGCACTCGTCACAGTCATTTGGTTTGGGCTTCTGACGGCATCTGCGGTCGCGCAGTCTGGCCAGGTAAACTGGGGTCCTTGGCAGTTTCGTTGGGAGGTTGCTGACAACGCTGGTGTCGGCCTGAGGGATGTTCGCTTCGACGGCAGGACTATCCTGTACCGCGCGAACATGCCGGTTATCAGAGTCAAGTACGATGGCGATAAGTGCGGGCCATATGCGGACCGGATTACATGGTCGAATCTGGTCACAGACAACGCATGCCACAACGGCCAAAAAATATGCCAGCGTACGTTCAACTGGGGAGGGCGTGAATGGCTCGAGGTATCAGGCCGTGCTTTTATAGGCTCCTATGACATTGTGCAGGCATGGTATCTGACGCGCGATGGCGAGATGCAGCCGCGCCTTTTCAGTCGCGGCCTGCAATGCCAGGTCAATCATGTCCATCACGCCTACTGGCAGCTTGATTTTGATATGGATGGATCGCCTATTGATCAGGCRTTCTTGCATTTATCAAGTTTTCCGGATTTGGGCTACGGTCCAGGGTGGTTTCGTTACTCGAATGAATTCGACAGTCGGAGAAACCCGGATGTATCCCCGTCTTGGTTTGTGTGGGACCAACAAACGCACCTCGGAGCGTTCATCCAACCAAGCAGCGACGATGGCCCACGTGATGCCTTCTCCAATATCAACGCTGCAATTCGCCGCTATCACGGCAGTGAGGTTGGACCATGGCCGTTTGGTGCGAGCGGTGAACTAGGCTTCAACAATGGAGAAAACGTTGTCTCGCAGGATAACGTGATTTGGTACGCAGGTCACCTTTCCCACCACGCATCCGAGGGACCAAACCAGTATCATGCAGTGGGCCCGATCGTCAGAATTTCTAGGCCCTGACCATATCCGGGAAGGGACTAAAATCTTTAATCTCCGTGCGTCGCCCAATAATAGAGGTCGTTTCTATGAACGTTGCATTGCCGGATGGCGTTGCGAATGTCGCGGTTGCGGATCTGGATAGGTCCGGCATCGTACTGGCTTCGTTTGATTCTCCGGAAGACTTTCTCCGCACTTGTAGGGAGTTAGGCCAAATCTTGTCGATCGTTGATGTTGCGCTGGTTGACGGAAGCCGTCGGCATGTCAGCAGTCCGTATTCCATTCCCTTCCATACCGATGGGCCCGCAGCAGACGTCGTGGCCTGGTTCTGTATTCGACAGGACGAAGACGACGGCGAGTCTGTTCTGATGGATGCGATCCCTGCAATACAGTCTCTTGATCCGGCAATTCGACGTCACCTTGGCTCGGTGAGCATCCCTTATTTTGACCATTCGACGCCAGGGAGGCCAAGCGGGTACTGTGCCGTGCTGAGAGGCGAGGAGGAGCAGCATTGGCGCATCAACTATGCCCCTTGGTTGCTACCAGACATGACTGATGTGCAGAAAGAAGCAGTTGCGGCCTTTGACGCCACTTTGGCGAAACTAGCTCCAACAAAAATCCGGCTTAAACCGAACCAAGCTCTTTTCATCGACAATTGGCGAGTACTTCACGCCCGAGGCGGTCTGAAACCAAATAGCCGGCGGCATCTGAAACGCGCCTGGATACGCACGGGAAGAAACGTCGAAAACGGATGCCTCCCTGCCTGAAAGAACCCCCTTGTTGATCAAGGCCTCTTGTCTTCAAACGATCTAAGCGGAATGGCACCCTCGTGTCGGGGCGCCTTTTCTCCGGTGGCCGTTTGCCCCCTCAAATAATCTCTCCTCCATCTCGCTGAGGCGGCCGGTGTTCCCCGTACGAGACGCTCGACGTTCCAACTCTTCCGAGCTCTGGCCCAATCGTGATGTTGGACGTCGAGTTCCTCGTTCTGATTGAGCAGACGAAGTGTCGGCTCCACGCGGTCGAGATAGTTGGCGGGCATAGGATGGATCAGGCAGAATGGCTCGTCC